>JBDNBT010000184.1:0-5521 GCA_039767755.1 Sulfurovum sp. | reverse complement strand
TCAGTGAAATTATGGAAAAATATACTAAGTGATTAAAGGGTAACTGTTAGATTTACACAGTTTATTTTACAGGGTCATTTAGAACCTTTAAATTTAAGTGAAGCTAAAAAAGCTCTAAATACAAAATAAAGTATGAATAAGACTAAAAAGTCCTATTCATCTTCTTTTGCGTACTTTTCATAAAGGAAAGTTAAAATAGCTTCTCTACATCTTATGTATTCAGGATCTGTTTGTAAAGCTACCCTATCCCTTGGTCTTTCAAGATTTACCTCAAGAATTTCTCCAATAGTAGCTTCAGGACCATTTGTCATCATAATAACCCTATCACTTAATAATACAGCTTCATCAATATCATGTGTAATAATAATTACAGTATTTTTAACACTTTGCTGTATTCTCATTAAGTGCTCTTGTAAGTTTGCTCTTGTTAAAGAATCAAGTGCTCCAAATGGTTCATCCATTAGTAAAACATCAGGTTGAATAGATAATGCTCTTGCAATACCAACCCTTTGTTTCATACCACCTGAAATTTCTCCTGGATATTTATCAGTTGCATGATTAAGATTTACCATAGAAACAAAATGATCAACTCTTTTTTCAAGCTCAGTTTTACTTAAGTGAGGCATAACTTTCTTTACAGCCATTTCTATGTTTTGAAATACAGTTAACCAAGGAAGTAATGAATGGTTTTGAAATACAACTGCCCTTTCAGGTCCTGGACCTTTAATCTCTTTATTATTTAAGATTATATTCCCTTTTGTTTGAGAATCAAGTCCAGCTATCATATTTAATAATGTAGATTTACCACAACCACTGTGTCCAATAATCGAAATAATCTCATTTTTTTTGATGTTTACATTTACATTAACTACGGCTTTATACTCTTTTCCACCTGGTAAAGGAAAGGTTTTATCTATCTTTTCTAATTGTAAAAACTTATTGTTTTTTTTATCTAATGCGTCCATATTCATATCTTCCTTTACGCTCTTTTTGTATAATCAAAGTAATCAGCTACTTTACCCATAATTAAATCTAAAATAAATCCAACTAAACCAACAACTATAATACCAATGATAATATTATGATATGCAAGATTGTTATATTCATCCCAAATCCAGAACCCAATTCCTATACCACCTGTAAGCATTTCAGCTGCCACAATAACAAGCCATGCAATACCTAAACTTAGTCTCATACCTGTAAATATATATGGTACTGCAACAGGTAAAATAATCTTAGTAACCTTTTCAATAGGATTAAATCTCAAAACCTTTGCCACATTTAAATAATCATCACTTACATTTCTAACACCAAGTGCTGTATTTATAATAATAGGCCAAATTGATGTAACAAAAATTGTAGACATAGCTGTACTATCAATATCTTTAAAAGCAAACAGTAACAATGGTAACCATGCTAATGGTGATACAGGTTTAAATACTTGAATAAAAGGGTCAAGGGCATATTGAATATTTTTGCTCATACCAATTGCTAAACCTACAGGTACACCAACAATAACAGCAATAACAAATCCACTAAATACTCTTTTTAGTGACTCAAATACTTGCCAAAATAATCCCTTATCATCTTGATTTTCAATATAGAAAGGATCACTTAAAACTCCTAGTAACTCATCACCTTCACTTGTCACTCCACCAAATGCATATACATAAGTATCACTTGGAGTTGGGAACCCATCTATATATGCAGCAACTGCTGACCATCCTTGAACTAGTATTAATAATACTATAAAGGGGAAAACAATTTTTTTCAATAACTCTTTATTCATTAAACATCCTTCCTTGTGTTGTCCCTTTGATAATCTAAATTAAGATTAGACAATCAAAAGAACAAAGCTTTTAAGCTTTTGTTCTTTTATTTTTAAATTGATTATTTTGTTACGTATTTTGGATCAGCACAACCAGCAGGACCATATGGACATACATATGAAGGTTGCTTAGTTTCAACTTTCCAGTCATTAACTTTCATTAGTTCTTCTTTTGAAACTTTTGGGTTAGTTACTTTAAATGTATCATAGATATATTCAACAGCTTTATTTGGATCCCAAACTTTTCCATCGATAAATTTATTATATTCATCTACACCATCTTTTTTCCATGGACTTGGTGGTAAGGTATAACCAACTTCTTTAGCAACTTCACTAAATAAATCAGGTCTATATACTTTCTCAATTGTTGCTTTCATATCAACAGGTTTTTCTAATTGACCCCATCTATACATTTGAGTCATAAACCACATACCATGTGAATAGAAAGGATATGATGCATAGTAGTTAGCAAACACATTAAACATAGGGTTAGCAGAATCTACACCTTTTGAATATAGAAATGTTCCAGACATAGATTTTCTTAATACATTAACAGGAGCATTTACATAGTTTCTTTTTGCTAAGTATTTTATAGCCTCTTCTCTGTTTTCCCAAGATTCATCTAGCCATTTTTGAGCTTTAATTACAGCTCTCATTACAGCTTTTGTAGTTTCAGGATTTTTTTCAACAAAATCAGCTCTTGCTTGTAAAACTTTTTCAGGATTATTATTCCAAATATCATAGTTTGTTACAAGTGCACTACCCTTACCTTTTAATACAATTCTTGAATTCCAAGGCTCACCCACACAATAACCCTCAATATTACCAGCAATTAAGTTTTGAGGCATTGTTGGTGGTGGGAATGGTTTAATAGTACAATCTTCATCAGGCTTAATATCAGATCCAGCCATCCAATATCTTAACTCATAGTTATGAGTTGAAACAGGGTGAACCATACCAAAATTTAGAGGTTGATAATTATTACCTTCAGATGCTCTTTTCGCATCAATATATTTTTTTAAACTATCAGCACTTACAGGTCTTTTTGTTTCATCAAGACCATATTTTTTCATTTCTTCAATAATGTTATTACCATAAGTAATTGCATTTCCATTGAAGTCTAAAGATAATAAAGCTTGTAAATGAGCGTTACCATTTATACCTAAAGTTGCAGCAATTGGCATTCCTGCTAAGGCATGAGAGAAATCATATTCTCCAGAAATCACTTTTTGTTGAATACCAGGCCATCCACCACCTTCTTTTGAAACGTGAACATCAAGACCTTCTTCTTTAAAGAAACCTTTCTCTTTTGCTATTACTAATGGTGCACAATCAGTAAGTGCAATAAAACCAATTTTTAATTTTGTTTTTTCTGGTGCTGCAAGAACAAAGCTGGCTGCAAGAGAAAGACCTAATCCAATTTTTAATGTTTCCTTTAACATGTTTACTCCTTAATTTTACCTTTAATATAAATTGATAAAACAATTATAACAGTTTATATAAACGAATATACAAATAAATTGTATATTTTTTATACATTAAATTCTTAAAATTACATTAAATTTTTTATACAATTAAACAAATATAAATTTAGTTCTATATATAATGTTACATATAAAGGGTAGTGATATGATTAAATCAGTTTGTGGATATTGTGGTGTTGGATGTGGTCTTGAATTTGAAGAAGATAAACTTATTGGAGATGTAGCATATCCTATTAATGAAGGTAAGCTTTGTTCTAAGGGTGTATCAGAATTAGTAAGTATTGAAACTCCAACAAGATTATTAAGACCACATATAAGAGATAATATAAAAGATGAATATAAAGTTACAGACTGGGATAGTGTAATCAAAAAAATTGCATATAGTATAAAAGATACAAGTGCAAACAAAATAGGATTTTACTTATCAGGACAACTTTTAACAGAAGATTACTACATAGCAAATAAACTAGGTAAAGGTTTTTTAAAGACAAATAATGTGGACACAAATAGTAGAACTTGTATGAGTAGTGCTGTTGTTGCCTATAAAAAATCTTTAGGAATAGATTTTGTTCCTGTAAAAATGGATGATATTTTTGACTCTAATTTACTTATTTTAATAGGTGCAAATACAGCAGAAGCCCATGTTGTTTTTCATAATAGAATCAAAAAAGCAAAAAGAAAAGGTCTAAAAGTAATTGTTATTGATCCAAGATTCACAGACACTGCAAAAATAGCTGACTTATACTTACCTATTAAAGTTGGTGGAGATATTGACTTTTTAAACTTAGTAGCTAAAAGAATTATAGATGAAGATTTAGTTGACCATGGGTTTGTTGAAAAATATGTAAATAACTTTGAATTACTTAAAAATAAATTTAAAAGAATACCCGTAACTAAAATGCTAAAAAGAACAGGACTTTCAAAGGAACAATTTGAAGAGTTTTGGACAATGTTTAAAGAAAATCCAAATATCATAAGTGCATGGACAATGGGATTAAATCAATCATCTCAAGGGGTAGATAAAAACTTAGCACTGATAAACTTACATTTATTAACAGGTAAAATTTACAAAAAAGGTAATGGCCCATTATCACTAACAGGTCAACCTAATGCAATGGGTGGAAGGGAAGTTGGTGGGTTATCAACTATGCTTGCTGTTCACTTTGGATTTAGTAAAGAAGAAATAAAAAAGGTTGAAGATTTTTGGAATACTAAAGGTATTCAAAATAAACCAGGACTAACAGCAACACAAATGCTTGAAGCTGATTTAGATGTGTTAATTGTTTGTCATACAGATCCAATTTATCACTTACCAAATAGAAATAAAACAGAAGAATTAATCAAAAAAATTCCAATGGTTGTTGAAATAAATGCCTATGAAAACTCTGAAACATCAAAATATGCCCATATAAAACTCCCAGCTGCACCATGGGGAGAAAAAGAAGGAACACAAACAAATCTTGATAGAACAATTACAAAACAAGAAAAACTTACAAGAACATCAATAGACTGTAAACCTGATTGGGAAATATTCAAACTATTAGCTCAAGAATTAGGTTTTAAAGAAGCCTTTGACTTTAAAAATCCTCAAGAAATATTTGAAGAATATCAAGAAATGACAAAGCTAAATCCACACTTAAATATATATGATACATCATACGAGCAACTAAAAAAAGAACCATTTAGATGGGGTGAGAAAATCATAGAAGAAAAACTATTTTTTACAGAAAATAAAAAAGCAAATTTACACTTTGTGGAAAATAAACTTTTGAGTGAAAGAACATCTTTAGAATATCCTTATCTTATGATAACAGGAAGAACAAGGGACCAATGGCACAGTGGTACAAAAACGAACCTTCCTAGAACACTTCTAAAATACAAAGAATTAGATTTTTGTGAAATACATAGTAAAAATGCAAAAGATTTAGGAATTGAGCATGATCAAGCTATAAAAGTTATTTCAAAAAGAGGTGAACTTACTACTAAAGCTTTCATAACAGATAACATAAATATTGATACAATTTTTATGCCTATTTCAAATAGAGATGTAAACTATATTACAAATGATATCTTAGATAAAGATTCACTTGAGCCTGATTATAATCATAATGCAGTGAAAATCGAAAAGCTCTAAACTTAATAGTACATTAATAGTACATTAATAATATATTAATATTCATAAATATTTTATCTATAACTATTAATGTGT
>JBDNBT010000183.1:0-3449 GCA_039767755.1 Sulfurovum sp. | reverse complement strand
CATTGGGCTAAAGCATATAGAGGAGTTATTTTAAATGAAATGGCTAAAAAGAATATTCAAACAATTGAAGAGTTTTTAAATATGGAAGTTGCTTCTTTAAAAGTTGAAGAAATAAAAGAACAAAAACTAAAAAAAGAGATAGTATTTAGTATTATTGAATAAAATTATATAGAGTAAATATGAAAAATAAAGCTTTAATTCACTGCCTTGTATTAGACAATGAAGGTGGTGCAAAAAGTGTTGAATTTAATGAAGCACTTAATTTAAACGAAAAAAAGAAAACTATTTGGTTACATTTTGATTATGAACATCAAGATATTAATGAATATTTAGAACAATTAAAATTAGACGAAATAGTAATAGATGCCTTAACGACAGCAGAAACAAGACCTAGAATAACTTTTTTAGATGATAATATTTTAGCAGCACTAAGGGGAATAAATTTAAATGCTAATTCAAACCCCGAAGATATGGTTTCTATAAGGCTTTTTATTAGTGAAAATCTAATAATAACAACTAGAAAAAGAGACTTACTATCTGTAACAGATATATTAAATAGTTTTAATCAAAACAGAGGTCCTGTAAGCTCAAGTGATTTTTTAATTGAATTAACATATCTTTTGACTTCAAGAATGCAAGATACAATAGACGATATAGATGAAAGAGTTTCAAATTTAGAAGTTGATATTTTAGAAGAATCTAATCAACAAATTAGAAATGAAATATTACTTCTTAGAAAAGAGACTTTAGTTTTAAAAAGATATATTTCTCCACAAAAAGAAGCGGTTAATAAACTAGCCCATGTAAAAATTGATTGGATAAATGATTATCAAAAACTTCAAATAAAAGAAATAGTTGATAGTCTTTACAGATATGTTGAAGAATTAGACACAATTAAAGATAGAATAAGTTATGTTCAAGAAGAGTTATCAAATAAATTAAGTGAACAAATGAATAGTAAAATGTATATTTTATCTATTATTTCAGCTGTATTTTTACCTTTAGGATTTCTAACAGGATTACTTGGAATAAATGTTGGTGGAATTCCAGGGGCCGAAAATCCAAAATCATTTTCTATATTTATAGGTATTTTAGTTGTATTAGTATTTATTCAACTAGTTTATTTTAAGAAAAAGAAGTGGATTTAAGCTTATCTTTTGAAGTATCTTTTATAAAGTATAGTGCAATTAATGCTACAAGTGAGAAGATTGCACTATAAACAAATAAATATTCACCATATACCCAACCAGCTACTAAAGCTCCTACAAAACCACCTAAACCATAGGCAACTCCATACATAAATTGTTGAGCAAGTTTTTTATTTTCATATAATGAGTATAAATAAATAATAACAGCACTATGATATAAACCAAATGAAAAGGCATGAATAGATTGTGAAATAAAAGTAATAGTAAGTGAATCAGGGAACCAGTATAAAAGCATCCATCTAAAAACTGTAATTACTACACAAAACTTAATGATTGTAAGTAAGTTTTTCTTTAATACAGGACCTTGGAAATAAAGCATTATAATTTCACATATTACACCAAAAGACCACAGGTATGAAGTCATTTCTAAACTTATCCCGTGTTCTGTTTCATATATTGTAAAGAAGTTATAAAAACCTCCAAAACTCATTTGCATGAAAAATAAACTTAGCCAAAATGGCCAGTATTTTACAAAAGAAAAAGGTTCTGTATTAATTTCATCTTTATGTTCAACATCATATTTTAAAAGCATTAAAGCAAATACTACAGTTAAGATATTTACAACTAAATAATAATCAATAGCAATATATGGATCTGTTAAATATCTAGCTAGTACAATAGATATAACCATAAATCCAATAGAGCCATAAAGTCTTGATTTTCCATATCTATCTTTACCTAAATTTTTTATAGCTGTAACTTCTAAGTAAGGCAATATCAAAGCTAAACACACACCTAAAAGGGTATTGTTTATCATAAAGGCATAGAAGTCATTTATAGTAATATAAAATAAAGCACTAAAAAATATAGATAAAAATAGGGCACTTTTAAATATAAATTGATTTAAAGTAATATGTTTTAAAAATAAAAATGGCGTTAAGAACCTCATTAGTGGAGCAAGTGCAAAAATAATACCTATTTCAAGGGGATTGTATCCTATATCATTTAGTACTTTTGGAAGAAATATTATGTATACTCCAACCGCTGCAAAATAAAAGAAATAAAATGCAGATAGATTAAAAAACATTAATTTGTATTTATATTAATAGTATTTGAAAGAATATCTTGGAATGTTTTTTTATCCTTATTAAAGAAAGGAATAAACATTAGAAAAATAGAAATGATGGCAAATGTAGTTGCAAAGTATCTAATAAGTATTTGTAGTAAATTAGCCCTTTGTTTTGTGGAGCTATCAATTAAAGTAAGTTCATAAGCTCTCATACCAGGAGTCTGTCTTTTAACATATAAAAAACCTGTAACTATAAGTAAATGCACACCTATAATCATTCCCCAACCAAGAGTTCTATTTTGAGCAAACTCATCACCACTTCCCATAATTAAGTATATAACTATATAAAAAATAGGAGTAGTGATTAAAAATGAATCAGTGATAAAAGCTTTAAGTCTAGATGGAATAGATGAATTAATAGAAACATGAGTATTCTGTTGAGCTTTTGATTGCTCATTTTCTTTACTAACTTTCTTTTGTTTTACATCTCTCCATTTAGCCATAAACTAGTTACCTCTAGATCCTGGCTTATATGCTTCACTTCCATCTTTACATAATGGACAGTTTTCAGGTGCATACATTTCAAATGTGAAATCTTCTAAAGCAAATAATGGTTTATCTAAAGGTAATTTACAATTTTCTTTAGCTTCAGTTTCACTTCCAACTCTTGAACAGAATCCTCTGTTTGCAAGTGCTGCATATGCTACAATATTTCCACCGTCAGCTTCAACTTGTTTTGCAGCTTCTAAAGCACTTCCACCAGTTGTAATGATATCTTCACAGATTATATAGTTTTCACCTTGCGCTACTTCAAAACCTCTTCTAATAGTCATCTCTCCATCAACTCTTTCTGCAAAAATAAATCTTACATCTAAAGCAGTTGCTAGTGCAAATCCTGCAATAAGTCCACCTAAAGCAGGTGAACATACAGCATCAACTTTTATACCAGATTCTTTAATCTGCTTAGCTAATGCTTCTGCTAATAATTTTGCAGTTTTTGGATCTTCTAAAACTTTCGCAGATTGTAAATAAAACTGTGAATGATTTCCACTACTTAATTTGAAGTGACCTTCTAATAATGCATTTGCATCTCTATATATTTGTTCTACGTTCATAATTAAACCGTTAAAATTTCTTGTTCTTTTGCTTTTAAAGTTTCATCACATTTAGAAACATAAGAATCAGTAATTTTTTGAATTTCATCTTGAGCTCTTTTATGCTCATCATCAGTG
>JBDNBT010000182.1:0-2966 GCA_039767755.1 Sulfurovum sp. | reverse complement strand
TTCTATTTTAAAGTATATATCAATAAAGTAAATAACAAAAAAACAAAGGTTTAAAATGTATCAAGTACAAATCAATAATTGCACATATTTAAATGTTGATGAAAAAAATCATAACTATATACTTGAAACTAATTTGGGAAAAATAAAACTACATATTTCAAAACATGATGAGTTAAAAAAAAGTTTAATGCAATTTACAACTTGTCCTTTTTATATAATACTTGAAAAAGAAGTATCTGATTTAATAGATAGTAATGTATATTTTGAAGTAGCAAGTTCTCAAAATACTATTACTTTAGAATGCACAGCTTCATGTGGTCTAAATTATCATATATAATTACTATAAATTAAGCATAGATTTTATATTTATTTTATAAAATAAAATTAATTTTTTAATTTAATATTTTCTAAAGGTTTATAAAATGAATGTATATTTATACTCTAAAAGCGGCCATACAATTGGTCTAGATGCTACAAAAAAATGTGCAAGCCTAGCACACTACTTAAAAGAATTTGATCCTATTTTATGTACAAGTGACTTTAGAGCGGGAGCTTTTGCAAAAGATTTACTTGAAGTTAAAAAGTATGTAAATATTGATGTTATGAGAAATCTTCACAACATTATGAGAAAAAGAGACATCTTGATTTATGATTCACCAGAAGCTGGTGAAGATATGAAAAATGACTTAGATACTTTTTGTACTTTACATATTGATTTAAATGAAAATGAAAACGATATTTATGTGGATACTATTTTATACAATGAAAATTGTGAAAAAACTCTAGAAAAAACTGTATTTTTTGGTGATGATGATTACGGAAACCACTTTTTAAAAGCTGTTGAAGATATGCAATTAAAAAGTAATGATAATTTACTTATGGGACATTATTTTTTCTTAGGTAATGAATCTATCTTTGAAGAAAAGTTCAAAAGTGCCATAGATGAAGAAGAGTATGTTGAAACTATTCAAAGCTCAAAATATTTACTAACAGGATCTATTCAAGCAGCCTATGAATCTATTTCATGTGGAAATAAACCTGTTATGCTTTTAAGAACAGATAAGCAATATAATCTAAACTTAATTAATAGCATAGGTATTCCCACTATAGAGTACACAGACCTACAAACTAATTTAGAAGAATTTGATAAAATCACTAATAATTACCCAAGCTTAAATGAATTAAATATTGTAGATTTTAAACCTATTAAAGAAGAAATTAAAGCTCAATTAGAATTATTCAATAAATTAATAGGAAATTAAACTATTATTATAAATTTAACTTATAACTACATAAGACAATTATAAGTTAAATTAATATAAAATTTCATTATATTTAATTTAACAAAGGTTTTAATATGGCTGCACAAAACCAAATTGAGCAAAAAACTGCTTTCAGAATTAAAAGATATTACGGTTATCTTTTAGCTACTCTTGTTTCTCTAACTTTACCATTCATTAAAATTGATGGAAATCACATTTTCTTATTATCATTTGATAAGAAGCAACTACATTTAATGGGAATTGCATTTGATATGCAAGAACTTTATTTAATGCCTTTCTTATTAATGCTTTTATTCTTAGGAATATTTGCAGCAACTACTTTAGGCGGTAGAGCTTGGTGTGGATGGACTTGTCCTCAAACTATTTTTAGAGTTGTTTACAGAGATTTTATCGAAGGTAAAATCTTAGGTTTAAGAAGAATCAAAAACAAACAAAAAGAACCTGATTATACTAAACCAAAAAACAAAGTAAAAAGAGTTGTTGGTATTTTAATTTGGGCTGCACTTGCAGTTTTAGCAGCATCAAACTTTATGTGGTACTTTGTTCCTCCTGAAGATTTCTTTGCTTATGTTATGAATCCAGCTGAACACTTATTCCTAATAGGATTTGTTTTAGCAGTTGCTGCATTTTTAGTTTATGATGTAGTGTTTTTAAAAGAAGATTTCTGTGTATATATTTGTCCTTATTCTAGAGTTCAATCTGTATTATATGATGACGATACATATCAAGCCATTTACTCTACTAAAAGAGGTGGTGAGATTTATGATGATAATAAAGAGAAATCTATTTTCAAAATTAAAGACTTTGAAGATCCAAGTGCAAATGAGTGTACAACATGTGAAGCCTGTGTAACTGTATGTCCTACACATATCGATATTAGAAAAGGTTTACAATTAGAGTGTATAAACTGTTTAGAATGTGTAGATGCATGTACTACAGTTATGGGAAAACTTGGTAAACCATCATTAGTTCAATGGACTAGTACAAATGACATAGTAAACAATAAACCAACTAAAATGTTTAGAAAAACAACTATTATGTATGGTGTAGCTTTACTTATAGTTATTGGATTATTGTTTGTAATGGGTGGGAAAAAAGAGCATATGCTTTTAAATATTAATACAACTACACAATTATATTCAATAAAAGAAAACAATGTGGTTAGAAAGTCTTATGTATTCTTATTCCAAAATACAGAAAACAAAGCATTAACATTTAACCTTCAAATGGCATCACATGAGAATGACTTTGAAATAAAGAGATTCAAACCATTTGTTTTACAACCAGGTAAATCAACTAAAAAGATTGTAATTTTACAAACTGATAAAATGATTGTTAATGATATGACAAAAGACACACCAATACCAATCAAAATTAGAGCTTATGCCATGGAAGAACCTGAAAAGGTAAATATCTACAGAGATGCTGTATTTATTTTCCCAAGAGCAGATAAAATTAACAAATAATCTTATTAATCATTAAAAGCTAAATTAGCTTTTAATGATTATAAATCCCTTCTACTTAACCAAGCTATCATTAAATTTCTGATATAATCGCGAATTAATTATTATACTTTGGAGTTTTTTATGACTAAATTTATTTTTGTTACAGGTGGAGTTTTAAGTTCATTAGGTAAGGGTATTACCTCTGCATCTATTGCAACTATTTTAAAACAATCAGGTT
>JBDNBT010000181.1:0-3166 GCA_039767755.1 Sulfurovum sp. | reverse complement strand
GAATCTCTTATTGAGCTTTTAGAAAGTGAAAACTTTGATATTGTTCATGTGCTTAATTCTCAAAAAGCTTTGGATAAAACTTTTTTACAAAAATTTGATTTATTATTACTAGATGTTAATGTTCCTTTATTTAATGGTTTTGAGCTTTTAAAAAGTTTAAGAGATAGTGGTGATAAGACTCCTGCTATATTTCTTACCGCACTTACTGATATTGCATCTTTATCAAAAGGCTTTGATGTTGGAGCAGATGACTATATAAAAAAACCTTTTGATTTTGATGAGTTACTTATTCGAATAAATGCTATTTTAAAAAAGCAGTATCATACTTATAGTAATGAACTTACTCTTGATGATTTTCATTTTTTTATAGAAAAAAATGAACTTTATAAATCAGATATTTTTATTCCTCTAACTCCTTATGAATTAAAGCTTGTTTTATTGTTTTTTAAAAATATAAATACTACTTTGACAAAAGATTTTCTAATTGACTCTTTAGATGATTTTAAAGATATAAGCGAAGGAGCTCTTCGTGTGCATATTACTAATTTACGTAAAATTGGCTTACCAATTGCAACAATAAAAGGAATAGGATATCGTTTTGCATCGTCATGAAAGAAATGCTTTTCTAAAGTTTTTTATTACTTATTTTTTTAGTGTTGCCTTACTTATTTTAATTGCTGGATTTTTTTATTTTCAACAAATGAAAGAAGGGTATTTAAAAGCAGAAGATTTTTCTTTAATTACCTACGCTCGTTATATTAAAATAGGGGATAGCAGCAATACTTATTCTAGTGAATATCATCATAAATTTGTTGATACTAATAACAAATATATAGATATTAGGAACTTTGAGAAAATAGGAAAAGAATTTACAAAGCTTATTCCCATGTCAAATAATGAACCATATCTTCAAGTTTTTAAATCAGATGAAAATTTTAATAATGAAGTTTATGAATTACTATTAAGAGTTATAGTAGTTCAACTTTTATTACTATTTATCTTTGCAACACTTAGTTTTTATTTGGCAAAAAGTTCTTTAAAACCTCTAAAAGAGAGTATTGAAACTTTAGATAAATTTGCAAAAGATCTAATTCATGATTTAAATACACCAATTACTGCCATGAAATTAAATATTAAATTACTTGAAAAAGATCCACAAATAAAGAATATCAAAGCTATTGAGAGATTAAATAAAAGTATATATACTGTTACAGAATTACATGAAAACTTAACTGTTTTACTTGAAAAAAGAACTTTTCAAATCATATCTGTAAATATATTTGATATTGTTCGAGAAGTCGTTCATCTTCATGAGCCTAGTTATCCTAATATTACATTTGATATTTCAAAGAATTCTTTGATTATTGACACAAATCCCAATGCTTTAAAAGAAGTGTTACACAATATCATTTCTAATGCTTGTAAATATAATCGTCACAATGGATATGTACGTATTTATGAAAAAAATAAAATATTACATATTAGAAATAGTGGTGCGGAAATTAATGAAACTAATAAGATTTTTAATCGAAATTATAGTGAACAAAATAGTAGTGGAATAGGATTAGATATAGTTAAGCGTTTATGTGATGCTATGAATATAAAAATTGAGGTTACATCAGATGAAGAAAGTAATTGTTTTAGTTTAATCTTTGATAAATAATCCTTTATCCTAACATTAAGCTAATATGAGAAGAGTACAATAATCATATTATTTTGATAAAGGATTCCAAATGAAAAAAAGCTTATTACTATTAAGCTTATTCTTCTCATGTGCTTATACTCAAACTTTGAGTTTAGAACAAAGCATAGAAAAAACTCTTTTAAACAATCCAGATATTCAATCTTTTATTTTAAAAACTGAATTATCGCAGAAAAATTATGATGTAACTTTTGCTGATAATTTACCACAAATAAATTTGCAAGCTGAGTATGATTTTGCGCAAACTTACACTAGTTCTTCAAATGGAACTTTTTATACTACTGAAAAAAATGGCGGATATGCAGGTGCAAGTTTAAAGCAAAGAATATGGGATTTCCAAAAAACTTCTTCTAAATTAGATTCTTTAAAAATAGATGAAGATATAGCTAGCTTATCTTTAGAAGATATGAAAGCACTTATGGCTTACAAAATAAAATCTTTGTATAAACTTATTGTTGTTCAAAAAGAAGCAATAGAAGTTCATAAAAAAGATTTGGATTCAAAAAAAGCTTATTATGAACAAGCTCAAGGACTAGTTTCTCAAGGGTTTAAAACAAAAGCAGATTCAAGTCGTTTTTTATCAGCGGTTTATTTTTCAGAAGAAAATCTAGCCATTGCACAAGCTTCATTTGATAAAACAAAGAAATCTCTTTCTTTATATATTGGAGAAAAAATAAAAGATGATACTACTTTTGAATCAGATATTATAAAGAAAAATTATTCTTTTGAACCTGATTTAGTAGAAGAGGAAATCTTAAGTAATAATTCTCAACTAAAAATAAATGCATTAAATATAGATAAAAATAAACTTTTATATAAATCTGCAAAAGCATCTCATTATGGTTCAATTGATGGGGTCGCTTCTTATAATCATTTTGATACTTTAAATGAATATAACACTTCAACTATTGGTGTTACAGTTGTTGTTCCACTTTATAGTGGAGGAAGAATTGAAGCAGAAACACAAAAAGCAAGAATTAATATTCAATTAGCAAAACAAGAACAATCATCTAAAATATTAGCTATTAAAGAAAGTTTATCAAATTTACTTATTGATATTGCCAGGTATGATAAAACTATTGCCTCAAAACAAGCTCAACTTCATTGGGCTAATGATACAAAAGATGTTCTAGAAGGACGATATAAAGAAGGTCTTTCAACGTACATAGAGGTACTTGACGCTGAGTCATTAATCTTGACTGCACAATTAGAACTACTTGAGGCTTATTACGCTAAAAGTACATCTATAGATCAAGTTGACTATTTAAAAGGAAAAATACAATGAATAAAAGAATTAAATATATAATAATTGTACTACTTGCTATTGTAGGAGGATTTCTTTTTTATAAGAACGTTTATATTGTCAAAACTACTTATAAAACTCTTTCACCTAAGGTTGCTAATTTAGATATTAAAGTATTTGGAATAGGTAATGTAAGTGCTAAAGATATATATTCTATTACT
>JBDNBT010000180.1:0-3283 GCA_039767755.1 Sulfurovum sp. | reverse complement strand
GCTTAAGGCTATATCTAAAATATTAGAATCATACGCCTGTTCAAAAGATAATTACAGATTAAAAATTGTAAAGAGAGATTGATTTAATGGTATCCCGCCAATTTTGGCAAGATACTTATATTGTTTTGAATTGGGAATTAACTATCTAATAATAATTTATCATCGTCTAATTCTTCGCCATCTTTACGTGCAAGTGCAAATAAATTAAGTAAATCTTTAACTTCATAGCTTGATCGTTCTTTTCCCTCTAAATCAAAGATGATTTTACCTTCATGTAGCATGATTGTACGAGAGCCATAATCCAATGCTTGACGCATTGAGTGAGTTACCATCATTACCGTTAATGACTTTTCTTTAATAATTTGTGCAGAAATATCCATAATAAGAGCAGCTGTCTTAGGATCAAGTGCAGCTGTATGCTCATCTAAGAGTAAAATACTACTTGGTTGTAATGCAGACATTAATAAAGAAACAGATTGACGTTGTCCTCCAGATAAAAGTCCCATTTGAGAATTCAATCTATTTTCGAGACCAAGATTTAGTCTACTTAACTGCTCTTGAAAGATTTTTCGTAATTGATTATTTAAGGCCAAAGATAAAGAACCTTTTTGTCCACGCCCATATGCAAGTGCCATATTTTCTTCTACTGTTAAATCACCGCAAGTTCCTGCCAGTGGATCTTGAAATACACGTGCTATATCTTTAGTACGACCAGTTGCAGGTAAATTTGTTACCTCTCTATCATTAAAAAAGATATGTCCATGAGTTGTTTCAATATCACCTGCAATAGTATTAAGTAGAGTTGATTTACCTGCACCATTTGAGCCAATAACAGTAACAAATTGACCACTTGGAATAGTTAAATCAATTCCACGCAAGGCTAGTTTTTCTGTTGCTAAACCATGATTAAAGGTAACATGTAAATTTTCACATTTGATCATATTTCTTTTCCTTTTACTTTGGCTTTTTTTGCCTTCCATTCGCTACGTAATTTTGGAAAGATTAAAGATAATGTAACAAGAACTGCTGTAATTAGATTTAAATCAGAAGCTTGAAATCCTAGGAAATCTGAATTTAGTGCCATAGAAACTGCTAGTCTGTATAAAATAGATCCAAGTATACAGCTCATTACAATAATTAAAAGTGACCGGCTACCAAATAGAGATTCTCCAATAATAACAGCAGCCAAACCAACGACAATTGTTCCTATTCCCATTGTTGAATCAGCGAAACCATTAGTTTGTGCAAATAAAGCACCTGCAAGCCCAACTAATCCATTAGATAAAGCAAGTCCTACATATACTTTTTCATTAACTACAATTCCATTTGCCTGAGCCATTCGTTTATTTGAACCTACCGCACGCATTGCTAAACCGTATTGAGTATATAAAAACCAAGCTACTAATAAACCAGCAATTATGGCACAAAATCCAACAAATATAACCTTCATATACATAGCAGGAATCCCTAAACTCTCAAATGGAGTTAATACAGTTGGTTCCATAATTAACGCAACATTAGGCTTACCCATAACACGAAGATTAATAGTATATAAAGCTGTCATAGTAAGAATACTAGCTAAAAGATGAAGAATATTAAAACGAAGATTTAACCAAGCAGTTACTAATCCAGCACTTGCCGCCGCAAGTGTTCCTAATAATGTAGATAAATAAGGATTAAACCCAGTAACGATTAAAGTTGCTGTTACAGCAGCTCCCAGTGTAAAACTTCCATCAACTGTAAGATCAGGGAAGTCTAAAATACGAAATGTAAGATAAACTCCCATTGCAACTAAACCATAAATTAAACCTATTTCTAGTGTTCCTAAAAAAGCATAAAGTGACAATTTAACAACTTTTCTTATTCAATAATTTTAGTAGCACGAGAAAGTACTGCTTCTGGAATTTTAATTCCCATTTTTTTAGCCATTTTTGGATTAACAAATAAATTAGTACCTTTAGCCATCTTAACATCAATAGAACCTGGTCTTTCGCCTTTTAAGATACGAACAACAATATCTCCAGTTTGACGACCTAAATCAAAATAATCATAACCAACAGCAGCAACTGCTCCACGTGCAACAGTATCTGTATCTCCAGCAAAAACTGGAATTTGTGCATCTATACCAACTTTTACAACTGATTCAACAGCTGAAATAATAGTATTATCAATTGGGCAGTAAATAGCATCAACTTTGCCAATTAATTGTTTAGCTGCAATCATAACGTCAGATGATTTTGGAGCTGCAGATTCTACAATTTTAATTCCCATTTTTTCAGCTTCTACTTTAATAGCAGCAAGCATTGAAACTGAGTTTGTTTCACCTGGATTATATGGAATTCCTACGGCTTTTAAATTTGGAACAAATTCTTTAATTAACTCAAGATGCTCTTTAACATTTGCCATATCTGATAATCCAGTAACATTCCCACCTGGTTTTTCAAGAGTAGGTACAAGTTTCGCAGCAATTGGATCTGTTACAGCTGAAAATACAACAGGAATTGAACTATTAGTTGAAACGGTAGCTTGTGCAGATGGTGTTGCAATTGCAACAATTATATCTGGATTATCACCTACCATTTTACGTGCAATTTGTGCTGCAATTTCTGGTTTTCCTTGAGCACTTTCATATGTGAACTTAAGATTATCTCCCGTATATCCATTGTCATTTAATGTCTGTTTGATTCCATCTCTTACAGCATCCAATGCTGGATGCTCAACTATTGCAGTCGTTGCAACATAAGCAGGTTTAGCTTGAAGTGCAGAACTTATCATTAACGTTGATATAATTGCACTTTTAAAAATCGATTTTAATCTCATATTTAATTCCTTTGAATGTAAATTATTTTTTGGCTTTAAAAATAATTGTATATTTTTATAACTAAATGGTTACTGAATTATCGGTGATAAAGCATATAGATATTAATTGACTAATTAAAAAAAAGCTTATTTAATACAAAGGTAAATCTTAGATATAATCTTAAAATGAAAAAAATATTAGTAATAGGTTATGTTTGGCCTGAACCAAACTCATCAGCAGCAGGTTCTCATATTATGTCAATAATGAGACTTTTTTTGAGCCAAAACTGGCAAGTAGAGTTTTGTACCCCTTGTTCAATTTCAGAACATATGATAGATTTACATCAAGAAGGAATTTCAAGTACTAGCATTGAATTAAATTCTGATACATTTGATACGTATATAAAAAACTATAATCCAGATATTGTAATGTTTGATAGATTTATGATGGAAGAACAGTTTGGGCATAGAGTAGAGGATAATT
>JBDNBT010000179.1:0-4824 GCA_039767755.1 Sulfurovum sp. | reverse complement strand
CAAGTTGTTCAAGCTAATACTGCAGATGCAATTAAAATTGTAACTGAAATTAAAAAAATATTACCAGATTTAAAAACTAAATACCCTCAAATTGATGTTGAAATTTCTGATGATAATTCAGAAAGAATTGTAGATAGACTAAATATCGTTACATCAAATATCATCTTTGGTATTATCATGATTACAATATTAGTAGCACTATTAATTAATGGAAGAATGTCATTTATTATAGCTGTAGGTATACCTACTTCATTTGTGATTGGAGCTATTTATATCTATTTTTCTGGATATACAATAAATATGATTACTTTAGTTGGAGTACTAATTGCCATAGGTATTGTGGTCGATGATGCCATAGTTGTAAGTGAAAATATTCAACAACACATAGAAGAAGGACTTTCGCCTAAAGAAGCTGCTTTAATGGGTGCTAAAGAGATGGTGAAACCTGTAACTATTGCATCTATTACTACTTTATTCTCATTTTTACCTATTCTTATGATAAGTGGAACAATGGGTCAAGTTATGATGTTAATTCCTATTGCTGTAAGTGCTTTAATAGTTGCTTCATTAATTGAAAGTTTTGTATTTTTACCTATTCATGCAGCACATGTTTTAAAGAACAATGCAAAAGTAACATCATGGGAAAAAGCAAATGCTATTTATAGCAAGATTATTCACTTCTTTATGCAGTATAGAAAAACATTTATTGTGATATTTATTGTATTAGTTCCATTTTTAACTTTTAAGTTTATTAGTGATTCAAGATTTCAATTATTTCCAAAATTTGATTCAACAAATGTAAAGATTACATTAAAAGCAGATCAAAACTCAACTTTAGAAGATGCATTTGAAATTGTTAAAGCAATAGAAGATGATATGTTAAATAAAAAAGAAGAGTTTTATATTAGAAATATCAACTCTGTTGCTGGATATAGAAAAGATGTTGGAAACAACACAGAAAACTTTCCATACGCTATGTATATGACAGTTGAGCTTATGAAAAATAAACCTTCTAGTATAGTTGATCATTATATTACTCCATATTTAAGTTTTTATTATGATGATAGTTTCAGAACTAGAGAAATAAGTTCTCAAAAAGTAGCAGCTAAATTAAAAAAATATATTGAAGAAAAAAAGTATAAAGAAAAATATAATCTTCAAGAAATTGCAGTTTTAGAAAGAAAAGTAGGACCAGTAAAAGCTGATATTAAAATAGGAGTTATAACAACTGATAACCAAAAAGCTATTAACACAGTTGAAATTCTAACAAATGAATTAGAAGGTATGAAAGGAATAAAATCTGCTTCAAACTCACTAAAATTTGGTATAGATGAAATAAAAATTAGAGTAAATTCTTATGGTGAATCTTTAGGTTTAACAGAACAATTTATAGGAAACTATTTATCAAACCTTTATTTATCAAAGAAAAAAGCTGTTTCGTTTGATGAAAAAGAGTTATTAGATATTAAAATAAAATCAGCAAATAAAGATGATTTTGAAAACTTTAAAAATACAAAAATCCCATTAAGTAATGGTGGATTTGTTTCTTTACAAGATGTTGTGGATTTAAATTCTGTTAGAGCCTTTGAGCAACTTATAAAAGATGAAGGTATAAAAAACTTCTATGTATTTGCAAATGTTGACCCTGATATTATTACTGCAGGTGAAGCAGAAGAAAAACTAGCTGGTTTAATTGAACAAATCAAAAGAGATGGAGTTAAGCTAAGTTTTAAAGGTGAAGCTGAAAAGAAAAAAGAATTAAAAAGAGATATGCTATTTGCAACTGCTTTAGCACTTGTTTTAATTATGCTTTCAATGCTATATTTATTTAATTCATTCAGGGAAACTTTTATTGTAATGAGTGTAATTCCATTTTCATTATTAGGTGTTTTACTAGGTCATCAAATCATGGGTATGAACTTATCTATGCCTTCTATGATTGGAGCTTTAGGATTAGCAGGAGTTGTTATTAATGATGGTATTATTATGATGACATATCTTAAAAAAGCAAAAAACCTTGAAGAGATCTTTCAAAGAGCAGCCAAAAGATTTAGACCAATTATTATTACAACTGTAACTACTTTAATAGGTATGAGTACGCTTATTTTCTTCCCATCAGGTGAAGCTGTTATATTCCAACCAATTGCCGTTGCATTAGGATTTGGTTTAGCATGGGGAACAATTCTAAATTTAATTTATTTACCTGTATTATATACACTTACACACAAAGTAAAGCATATGAAAAACATTTAAGTTTTTTGTATGTTTATAAATATGGATTATAAGAAAAGAAAGGTCTTTGCAACATCAAACCCAATTTTTTGAGGTTCGATATTAACCTTTAATAAAGAGTATTCAACGTCTGATTTCATCTTTTCAATAAGAACTTCAAAAGTAAATAATGATTGCCCTATTATAGATTCTTTTTTTGATTTAACACTATCATAGCTATTAATAATATTTAAATCCCCCATATAATCTTTTTCAAGTCTTAGTTGCCAATCTTTTTGCCAAGTTATAAACAAATATTCATTTTTATAGTTTTTTTCATTTCTAATTTTCCATGAGATTACTTGAAGATATTTATATAGTTTTTTTAATTTTTCAGCATCATAAGAAATAGCTGTAAACTTGTGCTTTTTATCTAGATTATAAGACTCATATATAAGTTTATATAAACCTAATATTAAAAAATCGTTTCTATTTTTTACATTTTTTGATAAAAAAGCATAATGAAAATAATCATCAAAATGCACAAGCTTTTTACCATCTTGTACAATATTTATATAATTTTGTTCATTTTTTATTTGGCTTTTTATTTCTTCATGTAAAGCTTTGTTAAATGAATTTGGGTTCTTCTCATCTAATATTACTTTATACTCAACTAAATGTTTTAGAATATTTTCTTTATATTCTACTATTTGAGCAGCTGAGTTAGATTGAACTATACTTTTAAGAGTGTTTGAGTTAAATGTATCTTGATTACAAGCAGAAAATATCAAAGCTGTAACAACAGCTAATGACATTATGTAAGTCTTTTTCATAGTGATAGTTTAAAAGCTATTAAGAAATAGCTTTTAACTCATTTTCTATTTTTTCAAGCTTAGATTGTGCATCAGCTAAAGCTTGTTTATTTTCAACTACAACAGCTTCAGGAGCATTTGCAACAAATCTTTCATTTAAAAGCATTCCATTTAGTTTGTCTACTTCTTTTTGTGTTTTTTCTTTTTGTTTAGTTAATTTATCAATAATTGGTGACATATCAATTTCAGAAGTTGGTAAATATACTTCTAAATTATCAGATACATCTGTAATTGAGTTTTCAACTTTAGCATCAACAAACTCTATAGATTCAACTTTAGCAAGTTTCTCTATGAATGGTTTAGCAACTGCAGTATCAATTTGTTTATCTAATTTGATATAAGCTTTTGCAATTTTTGAGTTACCCATATCAATTACAACTTTAGCACGTCTTAGTGCAGTAATAGCTTCTTCAATAATAGCAAACATATATTCACTATCTTTATTTTTAGCTACATTTTTAGGGAAGTTTTGAATCATTAATGAAGCTGCGCCATCTTCAAGTGAAGTTCCTGATAATCTATGATATAAATAATCAGAGATAAAAGGCATAAATGGAGATACCATTTTAAGTGTCTCTTTAAAAATTGCCCCAAGTTCTACAATTGATTCTTTAGAAGCCTTAGAGTATTCAATACCCCAATCACAGAATTCAGTCCATACAAATTTATAAAGTGTAGATGCACCTTCATTAAATTTATAAGTATCAAGATTATTTCTAACTTCTTCAACAGCATTACTAAGTCTACTTTGCATATATAAACCAAGTGGAGTTTTAATCTCAATATCTTTTAAATCTGGGAATGTATCTACATTTAAAGTTAAGAAATTTGCTGCATTATAAATCTTATTTGTAAAGTTTCTAAACTGTTCTAAGTTCTTAGCCCCTAGTTTAATATCTCTACCTTGAATTGCTAAATATGCAAGTGTAAATCTAATAATATCAGCACTATGCTCTTCAACCATATCAAGAGGATCAATAACGTTTCCTTTTGATTTAGACATTTTTGCACCATGCTCATCTCTAACTAATGCGTGCATATAAATGTCTTTAAATGGTAATTCACCTGTAAAGTGATCACCCATCATCATCATTCTTGCTACCCAAAAGAACATAATATCAAAGCCTGTAATTAAAAGTGAGTTCGGATAGAAGTCTTTCATATCTTGAACTTCATTGTAAAGTTCACTTAGCTTACCTTTATTTCCCCATCCTAATGGTGACATTGCCCATAAAGCAGATGAAAACCATGTGTCAAGTACATCAGGATCTTGAGTTAAATGCTTATGACCACATTTAGGACAAGTTTCAGGCTCATCATTTGTATCAGCCCATTGATGATTACAAGAATTACATGTAAATACAGGAATTCTATGTCCCCACCATAACTGTCTTGAAATACACCATGGTCTTAACTCATCCATCCAAGCTGTATATGAATTAATCCAATGTTGTGGGTGGAAATTATTATGTGCTTTAGTTTTTTCAATAGATGATTTTGCTACTTTCTCAGATAAGAACCATTGTTGAGAAATAAATGGCTCAACAATATTTTTACATCTATAACAATGTCCAACTTGATGATTATGATCTTCAATTTTTACTATGAAACCTTCTGCTTGAAGTTTTTCAACAATAGTAGTTCTAGCTTCAAGTCTTTCAAGACCTTTAAACTCACCACAATAGTCATTTAAAATACCTTTTTCATCAAAACAAGTAATAAACTCTAAGTTATGTCTTTT
>JBDNBT010000178.1:0-4628 GCA_039767755.1 Sulfurovum sp. | reverse complement strand
GAAATGTTTACAGAAGATTCAAAGTATTTAGCAAATGAAGTAAAAGAGTTTAATCCTGAGGTTATATTAGCAATTGCAAGAGGTGGTGTTACATTAGGGCATTTTTTAGCAAGTATATTAGATAACAGAAATTTATTTACGATTAATTCTATATCTTATGAGAAAGATAAACAATTATCAACAATTGATATTTTTAATGTTCCTGATTTATCTAAGTACAATAAAGTATTAATAGTTGATGATATTGTCGATAGTGGTAAAACTTTAAAAGAGATACTTTTACTTTTAAATTCAAAATATCCTAATACAAAATTCGAAATAGCTTCTATTTATTATAAAACTAGAGCAGTTCTAAAACCTAATTATTATGTAAGAGAAGCTACAACTTGGATTGACTTTTTTTGGGAAACTGATATTACATCATAATTTATAGATAAAATACATAAGTTTTATCTTTTTTTAATACTTATAGTGTAAAATTGAGACATATTAAAATAGGAAAATTTATGACTTTTATTGATTTTAAGAAGCATCTACTAGATGCAGAGCTAACTATACCTAAATTTACTGAGCTTATTAAGGTAAGTGACAAAAATATTCAAGCGTATAAAAAGAAAGAAAAAGTCCCAAATGCCATTGGTGCTTTGGCAGCGTGTTTTGCAAAAATGAATCAAGAAGGTATAGATTACAAAGAATATTTAAATAGTCTTGACCTAAAGAAAAAGTCAAAAAAAGGTGCAGGATTTTCTGCAATTAAGAAAAAATAACTTATTAATGTTTTTTTGATACAATTCTTAAAAATATTTGGGAATTGCATCATGACATTAAATTCATTAAGTAGGCAAATACTTGCTACTGCATCTTTATTAATAGCTCTAGCTATATGCTTTGGAGCTTTTGGAGCACATGGTTTAAAAAACATTTTAAGTGCTAATTATCTAACAATTTTTCATACTGGTGTTGAATATCAATTTTATAATACTTTAGGGTTATTTGCTTTAGGATTAATTGCTAATTTTTCTTCGAATTTAAAAAGATTAAAAATTGCCTTTTATTTTATATTAATCGGTACTATGATTTTTTCAACTTCTTTGTATTTATTAACTATATTAGATATGCCTATTTTAGGAGCAATAACTCCTATAGGTGGAACTGCTCAAATAATTGGGTGGTTAATTGTATTTTATAGTATTCTTAAGGACTGAATTTGACTGCTATGGAACAACTTCAAAAACTTAGAGACTCTAAATGGTTCTCTAATTTAACAACTGCAATTATAATAATCTATGCTTCAATATTAGGATTTAAAACTCTTGATGAAGTAGAGAGTAATTATGGTGTATTTTTATTAGCAGCTGATTACTTTGTTACTATTTATTTTGTCTTTGAATTAGCTATCAAAATGGTATCTGAAAAGAAGTTTTTGAATTTCTTTAAATCAGGATGGAATATATTTGATTTTGTAATTGTGGTAATTACACTATTACCTTTAGAATCATCAAATTTTGCAGCTATTGCAAGACTTATGAGAGTATTTAGAATACTAAGACTTTTTACAGCTAGACCTGAGTTAAAAGCTATTATAGATATGCTTATTAAAGCTATTCCTTCTATTATTGATATAGTTATATTAATGTTTATTATATTTTATATTTATGCAATTATTGGAAGTTTTTTCTTTGTTGATTTACCTTCTGGATTATGGAAAGATTTCTTAGTTTCTATGCTTACTTTATTTAGGGTATTAACATTCGAAGATTGGACTGATGTTATGTATGAGGCTATGGAAGTTTATCCGTGGGCATGGGTATATTTTGTTTCATTTGTAATTATTGCTGCTTTTGTATTTTTTAATCTATTTGTTGCAGTTATTATTGGTGAAATGCAAAAACTGCAAGAAGAAGAAATGAAAGAAGAAATTCATGAAGATAGTAAGAAACTTGATATTTTACTTGAAGAAATAAAAGAGTTAAAACAAGAAGTTAAAGAACTTAAAAAGAAAGAATAAACAATGAAAACTTTTACTATATTAGGTTTAGGATGGCTTGGGCATCCTTTATCTTATAAACTAAAAAACATGTATAAGATAAAAGCAAGTGTAAGAAGTGATGAAAGATTATCTAGTTTTAAAGATGAATTAAAAAAAGATAATATAAACCAAAATAATTTTGAGTTATATGTTTTAAATGAATATAATCTTGAAAACTTAGATGTATTATTAGATACTGATTATTTATTCATAAATTATCCTCCCTCAAAATTTGATGATTATATAAGTTTTTTAAATAAAATTTATAGTCATAAGTGTATAAATAATATTAAAAAAATATTTTTTGTAAGTTCTACTTCTATTTATCCTGATTTAAATGAAGAATTTACAGAAGATTGTTTAATCACTAAACCTAAAAGACAAAATGTTTATGATTGTGAAGATTTTATAAAAGACAAAACTAACTATATATTAAGAACATCTGGTCTAATGGGTTATAATAGAATTGCTGGAAGATATTTTAGTGGTAAAATTGTAAAAGATTGTAAATCTATAGTTAATTTTGTTCATAGGGATGATGTTATAAGAGCAATTAATTTTATACTTAATAATAAAATCACTGATGGTATTTATAATTTAGTTTCACCGTCATATCCAACAAAAGAAGTTATATATTCAAATAACTGTCAAAAACTCGATATTCCTCAACCAACTTTTATAAATGAAATTACAATTAATAGTAGAAAAATTAGTACAAAAAAATTATTAGAAACAGGATTTAGTTATAAATTTAATAATCCCTTAGATTACGTGTGAAATTAAGATAGTTTTACTACTAATAACTATAATATAAAACAAAATATAAGGGTATCATTTGGGAAGATTTTCTATTAAGTTTAAATTAGTTTTACTATTCGTACTAATTAAGTTACTTCCATTGTTTTTAATATCATATATTTCATATTTAGGAATTCTTAAGTTAGGTGAATATTTTGATGATACAACAAGGTATATATCTAATAGTAGTAAAGAAATAATCTTCAATACAGCCAATGAAGCAATTGAAGATAGTGTAAAAAACTTAGATAAAAAAGCCCAAGAATCTTTAGAAAGATTAACTTTTGAAGTTGCAAATAATGTAGCTGATTTTTTATATCAAAGGGATGAAGATATTAATTTATTATCTAATTTTGATATGAATCAAGATATTTTACAAAAATTTTACGATTCAAAAAATAGGAATATTATTGTTCATAATAAGTTTATTTATAATGATAAAACTAATTTGTGGGAACCTGAAACAGAGATACCTATTCAAGGGAATAAAAATTCTCAAGCAAACTTAGTTGATAATAATAATGAATTTAATGTTATTAATCCAATAGTATTAGATAAAAAGCTAATTCCAATATATAAAGAAATTTCATATTTCAATATAAATGGTTTAGAAAAATACAAAGTTTCAAAATTAAATACAAAACTTACAGACGTGTCTAAGAAAAAGAACACATACTTAAAAGCAGAAACATTTTTCAATGAAATTATAAAGTTAAAAAAAGATGATATTTATGTATCTGAAGTAATTGGTGAATATGTACCTTCAAAAGTCATAGGTACCTTTACAAAAGAAAAAGCTTCACAAGAGGGTATTACGTTTAATGGCAAAAATCATGCATATGCAGGTAAAGAAAATCCTCAGGGAAAAAAGTTCCAAGGTATTATAAGATTTATAAAACCATATTATAAAAACAATATAAAAGTTGGATATATTTCATTAGCATTAGATCATGAACATATTATGCAGTTCACTGATACAATTAATCCAACTGCACAAAATCCTAGAGCTAATATTATTGATGCTAGTGAGGGTAATTATGCTTTTATGTGGGATTATGAAGGTAAAAACATCTCTCATATTAGAGATTATTTTATTTATGGATATGATAAGAATACAGGTAAAGGTGTTATACCCTGGCTTAGTAAAGATATAGCTGATAAATTTTATAATTCAAAACTTCCTATAAATGAATTTTTATTAAATTATCCAAAGTTTGAAGAACAATCTTTAAAGAAAAAACCTAATATAAAGCAATTAAAAGAAAATGGTAAAGTGCCTCTTGATTGTAGATATTTGAATTTCGCTCCTCAATGTGATGGATGGATGCAGGTAACTGAGAATGGAGGATTTGGTTCTTTTATCATTTATTGGAGTGGAGTTTGGAAACTTACTACAGCTGCTTCAATTCCATACTATACTGGAAAATACGCTGATTCAAAAAGAGGTTTTGGTTTTGTTACAATTGGAGCAAATGTTGATGAATTTCATGCAGCAGCTAATAAAACAAAAAATAATATCAAAAAAATATTGGCTACTCAAAATGAGTTTATGAATGATTTAATTGAAGAAAATCAAAATCAAGTTACTACATATATTAAAAACTTAATTACTGAGTTAACGGTTATTACAGCTATCATAACTTTTATTGTTGTATTAATCGCTTTATGGTTATCAAACTATATATCATCAAAAATTACTAATTTATTAATAGCAACTAAAAAATTTGGTAAGAATGATTTTAATTATAGAACTATTGTAACTTCAAATGATGAAATAGGAGTCTTAGAAAAATCTTTTAAT
>JBDNBT010000177.1:0-5943 GCA_039767755.1 Sulfurovum sp. | reverse complement strand
GATTTGAACCCTCACACCAATACTGGCACCAGCCCCTCAAGCTGGCGTGTCTACCGTTCCACCACATTCGCATTATTAAAAATAAAAAAAGGCCAAGAGTAAAACTCTTGACCTTTTAAATAATTTATAATATTTATATTATAGATTATCCTAAAAATGGGTTTGCATATAATGCGATTAATGCAATAACAAGTGTATAAATAACTTGTGCTTCAACAAGTGCAATAGCAATGAACATAGTAGTCATTAATTTTCCACCTAAACCTGGGTTTCTAGCAGTACCAGCAATAGTTGCAGCAGCAGTATTACCCATACCAATAGCACCACCAAGTGCAGCTAAACCAAGACCAACACCTGCAGCAACTACAGAGTAAGCTTTAATCATATCTTCTCCACCGTGACCAGCAGCAAAAGCCATACCAGCAAACGCTAACATTAATAGAACGATTTTTTTCATACAATATCCTTTAAAATGTTTTATGTATCAAATTCTTTTGGGCTTGCTTAACCTAAGTAAAAAACCTAAGCGACCATAACATAAATGCCATGATTCTCCCTACTAAACACTTTGTTCGGTAAAATTATAGTTAAAGTAAAATTAATTGTTTATTAAATTAATTATTTAACTAATATTATGACTCTTAAGGACTAAATTAAGTAAATTTTTTAGTTATATTAATTTTAAAAAGATATAATTTTCAATATCACAAAACAAATACACATAAGGTACATATATGATACAAAAACTCTTTTTTGGACTGACTCTCTTCATTCTAATTATAATTGGTACTATTTACGGGGCACTTTTTACAAAGCCTGGTAACAATTTTGTAGCAGGATACATTCAAAATACTGCAAACTCAAAAAATAGTGGAGCTAATTTACTTATAAATGATTTCACTTTAACTACAAGCACAATAAACTTTGATGCAACAATAAATGATAAGTCATTTATAAAAGTAAATGGTGATGTTAATATTATTGCAAAAACTTTTGACTTAAAATTTGAAGTTGATGTTCAAGACTTATCAACACTTAAAAACCTTACTAATCAACAGTTAAATGGAAGCATTAAAACAAATGGTACAGTTATAGGAGATGCTGCTTTAACTACAGTTATGGGTAATATTAAAGTTGCTAAAGGTAGTGGTGAATATGATGTGAAGTTAGTTGATTTTAATCCATCAAATATTTTACTTGATATAAAAGATTTAAAATTAGACGAACTGTTCTATATGGTAAATCAGCCAAAATATGCAAAAGGTAACTTAAATATTGATGCAAACATAAAAAGTGCGGATATAAAAAACTTAGATGGTATAGTAAACACTACTATTACAAATGGTCTTGTTAACAATCCTTTAGTTAATAAATCATTTGAGCTAAAATTAAAAGATGCATTATCTTTTAAAACAACATCAATTACAACTTTAAAAGGACAAAAAGCTATAAGTAAAGCCTTTGTAAATACAACTCCTGCAAATATAGAAATCAAAGAAGCTATATATGACTTAGGGGACATGAAATTAAATAGTGACTATAAAGTTATTGTTGAAGATTTTGCAAATCTTTATGACTTATCTCAAACAAAAATGAGAGGTAAAGCGGTTATAAATGGAGATATAGAACAATCAGCTACTATTTTAAAAGTAACAGGAAATTCAAATATTTTAGGTGGAAGCTTAAATTATGAGTTATTAAATGATAATTTTAAAGCAAGTACAAATGGTATAGAGCTAAAAGAAGCTACATATATGATGTATTATCCTAAAGTTTTTGATTCAACAGCTAATTTAAATTTAGATTATAATTTAGCAAAAAAAACAGGTAAATTAAATGGTACCTTTGTAAATGGTTATTTTTTACCAAATGAATTCTCTACACTTTTAAATCAACTTGCAAAGTTTGATTTAACAAAAGAGGTATATGAAAGTGTTGATGTAAAGTCTGATATCAATGATAAAATTATCAAATCAGTGATCAATATGAAAAGTAAAAATACTAAAATTGATGTTACTAGTTCTACATTAGATTTAAATAAATCAAATATAGATGCAGATATAACTGCAAATATTTTAAAATATACTATTGGAATAGATGTAAGTGGAAATATGACTAAACCAAATGTGAAATTTGATACGGGTGATTTACTTAAGTCTAAAGCCAAAGATGAAGTAAATAGATTTATAGATAAAAACATAAAAAATGAAGATACAAAAAAGATAATTAACAATTTTAAAACATTGTTTAATTAATAGTGATAATGGTTATCATATTTAAGAAAAGTATAAGCTAATATTCGGTTAAATTCCTTTAGTGATAATTAATATCAAAATCATAAAGGAATTTAACAAATGTTTTTAAACACAAGAAAGCTTATAATATCAATCTCAGCAGTTGCTGCATTATCTTTAACAGGATGTGTTGTTTCAAACAATAACACAGCTACAAATACTCAAATTAATCAAAATAATACTATTTTAGAAAGTTACAGTGCAATTGCTTTAGATAATTATACAGATGCATTAAATGATGCAAAAAACTTAGAAACAGCAATCAACAATTTTGCTGCAAATCCAACTCAAAGTTCATTCCAAAAGAGTAAACAAGCATGGTTAGCTTCAAGGGAATCATATGGTTTAACAGAAGCTTTTAGATTATCAAACGGTCCAATTGATGCAGAAGATGGATGGGTAGCTGATACTTACGGCGCTTTAGAAGGTCAATTAAATGCATGGCCTTTAGATGAAAACATCATAGATTATACAATTGATGCAAATGGAAATAAAACAAGTGGAAACATTATTGATACTATAGGGTACTTTAATCCAGGTGGTGAAGATTCAACAAAAGTTGATGTATCAAATATTAGTGTTGAGGCAATTACTGCTTTAAATGAAAATGGTGGAGAAGCAAATGTTGCCACAGGATATCATGCTATTGAGTTCTTATTATGGGGACAAGATCAAGATTATTCTAACTTCCTAAAAGATGGGGTGACTAATGGTCCTTTAAGTGCTGGTAATAGAACACTTAGTGATTTTACTACAAGCAAAAATTCTAAAAGAAGATTAGCATACTTAAAAGCAGCTGCATCAAAAATAGTAGCTGATTTAGATCTTATTAAAAGTGCATGGGAAAATAATCTTGATGGAAATAATGGCTTATATAAAGCTGCATTACTATCAAAACTTGAAGGTGTAAACGCAAGTAAAAATATAAAAGAAGATGAGGCATTAAAACAAATTATTTCAGGTCTTGGGGTGTTTATAAAATCAGAATTAGCAAATGAAAGAATTGCTGTTGCTGTTTTAACTCCAAGTGAAGAAGATGAACACTCTTGTTTTTCAGATAATACACACAGAGATATTGCTACAAACTACTATGGATTTAAAAATATTTTAACTTCAACTTACAATGGAAAAAAATATGGTCCATCTTTACTTGATAAAGTTGATAATCTAAACAAATCAAAAATCAAAGAATTAATGGCTTCAATTGAATTAAAAATTGCTCAAATTGATACTATTGCAAAAACAAAAGAGCATTTTGATTATCAAATCAGACCAGAAAGTTCACAAGCTAAAAATATCGTAAAACTAAAGAACGAAATGAGAAAATTAGGTGATGCTATGGTAAATGTAGCAAGTGCAAATAACATTAGATTAACAAATGATGACGTAACAGATAGTGAAGAAACACAAATATAAGTTTTTAAGTAACCTAATATTCATATGTAGTCTTACACTTTTTAGTGTAGGACTATATGGGTTTGAAGATTATGATAAATTCATTTTAGGTAAAAGTTTTTTTACTAAGCCATGGGTTTTAAGTCCAAGTTCTACAACTGCTAGAGATGGTTTAGGACCACTGTTTAGTGCAAATACATGTATGTCTTGCCATCCTGGAAATGGTAGAGGTAATTTGTATTCTAAAGAAAATATAACTTCACGAAGTTTAGTAGCTAGATTATCTACTAAAAATAGTTTAGTTGATCCTATTTATGGAAGTCAAATATCAATAAATGGAACTTTAAATACACCTTTTGAAGGAAAAATAAACATAGATTTTAAAAAAATTTATGTGCATTTTAAAGATGGGGAAAAAGTAGAACTACTAAAACCTATGTATACTTTAAAAAATCTCAATTATGGTTCTTTATCTACTCATACAAATGTGTCATATAGAATGGCTACAAATCTAAAAGGCTTAGGTTTAATAGAGCAATTAAAAAATGAAAAGATTTTAAAAAATGAAGATGAATTTGATAGGGATAAAGATGGTATAAGTGGAAAAGCAAATTATGTGTACTCAAAAATTACAAAGAAAATAGAATTAGGTAAATATAATCATAAAGCTAATGTTGCTTTTATAAAAGAACAAGTTTCCAACGCAGCATTTGATGATATGGGATTAACAAGTAGTTTAAATCCTAAAGATAATTGTACAAGTAAACAAGAAGAGTGTTTAAAAGAGTCTTCTCTTTCAAAAGAAATTGATATACCTGATTTTAGAATTGAAGCTATTTCATACTATATAGAAAATCTGAAAATCAATAAGAACAAAAAAGATAAAGATTATTTTGAGGGCTTAGAAATATTTGAAAGTATTTCATGTACTAAGTGTCATATTACAAGTTTTACTTTAGAAAATGGAAGAAAAATTTATCCTTATAGTGATTTTTTATTGCATGATATGGGTGAAGATTTAAGTGATGGAAGAGTTGAATATCAAGCTTCTAAAAGTGAATTTAGAACAGCTCCATTATGGGGACATTCTAAACATGAAAAAATAAATAAAAAAACTGTGAGGCTTCTTCATGATGGAAGAGCTAGAAATTTTCAAGAGGCTATTTTATGGCATGGTGGAGAAGCTTTAAATGCAAAAGAAAATTACATGAATTTAGAAAAAGAAAAAAGAGAAAAACTAATTAAGTTCTTAGAAAAACTTTAAAATAAGGAAGAAAATATGAAAAAGATAGTGTTGTTGCTTTTTGCCTATATTTATATGCTAAATGCAAATGATTCTGTTTTTGTATCTGTATTAAAGAATGTGTCAATTAAAGATACAAAAGAAACTATAAACAAAGCAAATACTTTGAAGAATGATTTAACAAAAGAGAATTTTAAAGCTTTTCTTATGTCATGGAAAAAAGTAGAAGCCTTATATTTTGCTGGTGATATAAATGAAGATTATATAGATACTCCACGATATATAGATGTTTATCATAATTTAAAAGAAGACTTATTTGAACAGATGAATAGGGTGATTAACTCAAATGATGAACCTAAAATAGCACTATTTAAAAACTCTTTTAAAACTATAAATGCACTAGAATATGTACTTTTTAATGATGATGAATTAACAAATAAAGAAAAGCAATTAGCAGTTTTTATTCTAAATAGTATTATTTCAAAAGTTAATGATATAAAAAATGTATATGAAATATATGTAAAAAATCCAAAAGATAATCAAAAGTGGGAGAACAGTTTATTAATAAACACAATGATAGCTTCAACATATAGACTAAAAGAGTGGAGAGTTGCTGAGGTTGCTGGTATAACTTCAAAGTATAAGAATAATCCTGATTATAAAAGAGCTGAATATCACTTAAGTAACAACTCATTAAATGCTATAAAATCTATTTTACATGCACATGATTCTATTATGCAAAAAGCTAGTTATAAAAACTTTTCAACTGTATCAAAAGAGTTTGGTATTACTAAGCAGATAAATGATATTCAAAAGTATTTAAATGAAATAAATACAGAAGTTAGAGGTTTTAAAAGTGATGATTTAACAAAAGATATTAGGAAAGCAAATAAACTTTATAAAAAAATTGTTGCTTTACATAATGCATATTACTTTTCACTATTAGAACAGTTATCAATAACATCAAAAATAGTTGATGCGGACGGAGACTAGTTATTTAATATGGAGCAT
>JBDNBT010000176.1:0-4414 GCA_039767755.1 Sulfurovum sp. | reverse complement strand
TACTTGTCTAAACTTGTTAAAGTACACATCTTTAGCTACATCTAATTCCATATAAATATCATTTACAGAAATTTTATCTCCAGCTACTTTACCAGCTTTTACTATACTAATATTTTTACTAGCAGCTAACTTTTCAAATGCTTCACAATTTTCAGGCTTAACTTCAACAATTGCTCTACTTAAAGACTCAGAGAAAATATCTTTTGAATCAGCTAATTCAACATTTAATTCAACTCCAATATTTCCAACTACTGCCATTTTAGCAGCAGCTATAGCTATACCACCAACATTGATGTCTTTAGCACTTTCTAAAAGTTTATTTGTGTTTGCTTCAATTACTGTGTTCCATAAAGATAACTCTTTAGCAAAATCAACTTCAGGGTGAGCACCAGCTACTTTTCCGTAAAGTTTTTTAAGATAAATAGATGCACCAAATTCAGATTTAGTATCACCTAATACATAAAGAATATTTCCTTCACTTTGAACATATGATGGTAATGAGTTTTCAGCATCATCATTTACACCAACCATAGCAATAGCAGGAGTTGGGAATACACCAACACCATTTGTTTCATTATATAATGAAACATTTCCACCAATAACAGGAGTATCTAATTCTTTACATGCAGATTTAATACCTTCACAAGCTTGAGCAAATTGCCACATTACTTCAGGGTTTTGTGGGTTACCAAAGTTAAGACAATCTGTAATTGCCTTTGGAGTAGCTCCTGTCATAGCAACGTTTCTACCAGATTCCATAACAGCAGCTGCTGCACCTAATTCTGGATTAACATAACATTGTCTTGTATTACAATCAGCACTCATAGCTAATGCTTTTCCTGTTTCTTTTACTCTAATAACAGAGGCATCATTTTTACCAGGACCTTTTACAGTATTTGTTTGTACCATTGAGTCATATTGGTCATAAATCCATGATTTATTTACCACTTCAACATCACTAAAGATATCTTCAAAAGCAGTTTGATTTGGAATATCTTTATCTAAATTAATATCTTTAATAGTAGATAAATATTCAGGTTCTTTAACAGGTCTATCTAATACAGGTGATTGTTCTGAAACAGGTTGAACAGGTACTTCAGCACATTTTTCACCTTCCCAGAATAATTCCATATTTCCAGTTGCAGTTACTTCACCAATAACAGCAACATCTAATTCCCATTTTTCAAAGATGTCAATAATAGCTTGCTCACTACCTTTTTTAGCACAAATAAGCATTCTTTCTTGAGACTCAGATAACATAAAGTCATAAGGAGTCATTCCTTCTTCTCTAGCTGGTACTTTATCTAAATGCATAATCATACCAGACCCAGATCTTCCTGCCATCTCAAATGAAGATGAAGTAAGTCCAGCAGCACCCATATCTTGGATACCAATAATTAAATCTTCTTTAAACAGTTCTAAACAAGCTTCTAACAATAATTTTTCAGTAAATGGATCACCAACTTGAACAGTTGGTCTTTTTGATTCGTTGTCTTCTGTAAATGAAGCAGAACTCATAACAGCTCCACCTAAACCATCTCTACCAGTTTTTGAACCAACATACATAACAGGGTTTCCGATACCTTCAGCTTTTCCGTAGAAAATTTCATCAGCTTTTGCAATACCTAAGTTAAAGGCATTTACAAGGTTATTCCCAGCATAACATTCTTCAAAGTTAGTTTGTCCACCAATTGTTGGTACACCCATACAGTTACCATAACCACCAATACCAGCAACAACACCTCTTAAAAGATATCTGTGTTTTTTAGCAGTTTCACTATCACCATCAATTCCAGCAAATTGAATTAAGTTCATAGAAGCAACAGGTCTAGCACCCATTGTAAATACATCTCTCATGATTCCACCAACACCAGTTGCAGCACCTTGATATGGTTCAATAAATGATGGGTGATTATGTGATTCCATTTTGAATACAGCAGCATAACCATCACCAATATCAATTACCCCAGCATTTTCACCTGGACCTTGAATAACCCATGGAGCAGACGTTGGAAAACCTTTTAAGTATTTCATACTAGATTTATATGAACAGTGTTCTGACCACATTGCAGAAAAAATTCCGATTTCAACATAGTTCGGATCTCTTCCAAGAATTTCTTTGATATTGTCTAATTCCTCAAGTGTTAAAGAGTGTGCTAGTGCCATCTCTTCAAGATTCATCTCTTGTTTTTGCATCTTAAGCCTTATTGTTAGTTTATATTGTTTATTGAATTTTGCGATTATATCCAAAATGAATTTAAACTTCTGTTTTGTAAAAGTGGAGTATATTAAATAATTTTTTTAGTGTTTGTAAATTCAAGTTTTTTGTAGAGAATAATAAAAATTATAGAATTTAGCTATAAAATAAGCATTCCATAAAATGATGTTAAAGGTCATTACAGTAAAATGAGTTATCAAAGAATCAAAATTTACTATGGGTTAACATATGATCAAAATATTATTTCTATTTTTTATAACAATGACAACACTTTTTTCAGCTGAAGTAAAAGAACTAAAATGGAAACAAGGTGAGTCTTTTTTAACATTCCTACAAAAGTATGGTATTAGTCAAAAGTTCTACTTTGATTTAGAAAAAGAAGACAAGGAATTATGTTCTGAAATAAATGCAGAAATTTTATATTATTTATATGAGAATGCTGATGGTAGTTTAAATCAAGTACTTATTCCTGTATCTCAAGAGATACAGTTACATATTTTTCAAGATGAAAACAAAAATTATAAATTTCAAACATTACCTATAGATTATTATGAATTTAGTGAAACAATTGCATTACCAATAAACAATTCAGTGGCTTTTGATTTACAAAAAGCAACAGGTGATGCACTTTTAGGGGCACAATTAAAAGCTATATTTAGTGAAAATGTAAACTTTAGAAAAATGCAAAAAGGTGATTTTATCTCTATTAACTACAGACTAAAAACACTTATGGGAAGACCATTTGGTATGCCTGTAATTGATGCTGCTATGGTTGAAGTAAATGGAAAACAGCATTTTAGGTTTAGAAATTTAGATGATGACAAATATTATGATGAAAAAGGAAATGGATTTACAAAATCGTATTTCTTTAATATACCTTTAACATACTCAAGAATTTCAAGTCACTTTACTAAAAAGAGATATCACCCTGTTTTAAAAAGATATAGGGCTCATCTCGGTACAGATTTTGCAGCTCCTAGAGGTAGAAAAATTTATGCAGCAGCAGATGGAAGAATTTCATTTGTAGGAAGAAAAGGTGGATATGGTAAAACTATTATCATTAAACATGCAAATGGATATAAAACACTTTATGCCCACCAAAATAGATTTAATTCTAAAATCAAAAGAGGTAAATGGGTAAAAAAAGGTCAGCACATAGGTTATGTAGGAAGTACAGGTTTAAGTAGTGGCCCACACCTTCATTTAGGACTTTATAAAAATGGTGTAGCTGTAAATCCACTGAAAATCATAAAAAGACCAAATACAAAATCTTTAAAAGGTGCTAAAAAATCAGCATTTGTTAAAAGTTTAAAGCCATTAAAAGATGCTATAATACTTGAAGCTAAAAAAGACAACCCAAACAAACCTACTAAACTTGATAGGTTAACATACAAATCTGATTTAGCTTTATAAAACTTATTTTCTAAGGCTAAATCATGTCTCAATCTATGTCTCAATCTTCAAGGGTAATAACAGAACCAAATTCACTATTAGAGCATATAGATGATCTACATCCAGCTGATATTGCTCAATCTTTAAAAAAAATTGAAAAAGAAAATTCAGAAATTTTCTTTGAACTTCTTAATAAAATACCTGATGATATATTAGGTGAAGTATTACTTGAATTACCTGAAAACTTAAAAGATGATTCATACGAACATTTATCAATTGAAAAACTTCAAGATGCTATTGATGAACTAGAATCTGATGATCAGACTGATATTATTATTGATATTGAAGAGTTTGATAAAGAAAAAGCTCAAGAAGTATTTGAAGGTCTTGAAGAAGAAGATCAAAAAGATATCAATTGGCTTAAAAACTATGAAGAGGATGAAGCTGGTTCTTATATGCAAACGGAGCTTTTCTCTGCAAACATCAATGAACTTGTATCAGACTCAATTGAAAGACTTAGAATAGCTAAAGAAAATGAAGAGCTAGAAAATATACATCAAGTTTATATAACAGATGATGAAGATAAATTAATAGCATCTATTTTACTTGAAGATCTAATTATTTTTGAGTACAAGCAAACATATAAAGAGCTTATTGAAAATCATGAGAACAACTTTGCACCATTTTATGTACATGACAAAGATGATATAGATGATGTAGCTAAAAAGTTTGAGCAATATAACTTATCTGTTGTAGCAGTTATTGGATATAAAGGTATGCTAATAGGTAGAATTACATCAGATG
>JBDNBT010000175.1:0-6682 GCA_039767755.1 Sulfurovum sp. | reverse complement strand
TTTTTACCCTTTACAACCCTTTTTTACTTCTTTATCCTCTTTGCCTTTTTTTATATTTTTGTTTTAATATTATATTTATAGGCATAAAAAAAGGCCCAACGAAAGTTGGACCTTTAAGCGAAATGCGTAGTTACTACAGTCTAGATTCATATCTTCTAAGCATATATAATCTTTTAAGCATTTTCTTTCTAGCAGAAATTTTTTGTTTCTTTCTCTTTTCAGTCATAGGTTCAAAAAATCTTCTAGCTCTTGTTTCAGTAACAATTAAGTTTCTGTCACATTGCTTTTTAAATCTTCTATAAGCTTCGTCGAAAGATTCAGTATCTTTAACTTTAATACCTGGCATGTAATCACCCTCTTTCTTTTTAGTATAGGTTCGCATTATATTTAAAATTAGCTTAATTTAAATTTAACTAAAGCTTTTGTAAAATAAGGGTATTAATTAAAGGATTTTTATTTTGAACTTAACGCATATTAATGATAATGATAGACCAATGATGGTAGATGTTTCTTCGAAAAATGAAACTAAAAGGATAGCAATTGCTTCAGGTATTATAGAGATGTCGCAAGATGCATATGATGCAATAATAAATAATTCTGTAAAAAAAGGTCCAGTTCTTCAAACAGCTGTAATATCATCTATTATGGGTGCAAAGAAAACAAGTGATTTAATTCCTATGTGTCATCCATTACTTTTAACTGGTATTAATTGTGATGTAGATGAATTACCTGACTCACCTGGATTTAAATTAACTGTTACTGTTAAGTTAAATGGTCAAACAGGAGTTGAAATGGAAGCCTTAACTGGAACATCTGTTGGTTTATTAACTATATATGATATGGTTAAAGCAATTGATAAATCTATGGTAATTAGAAATGTTCAATTAGAAAATAAATCAGGTGGTAAAACTGGTGATTTTAATAGAGGAAAAAATTAATGATTGATTTAAATAAGCATAAATTAGAATTAGATTATCCATGTTCATGGAGTTATAAATTAATAGTTTTAGAGTCTACAGACATACATTTAACTGTAAAAGAAGTAGTAAAAAAAGAACATTGTATTGTAGAGTCTAAACAAAGTAAAAAAGGTAAGTTTAAAAGCTATAATTTAGATTTAATTGTACATAGCGAGGATGAAAGAAAAGAATATCATAAAGTTCTTGGAGAGCATAAAGATATTAAGATGGTTTTATAAATTGAATTTTATTTAATTAAGACATCTTTTTAGAAAGATGTCTTGATTGGGTAATCAGAAAAAGTTGAATTAAAAGAACTTAGGTTAAAAGTTTAACCTAAATCAATTAATTCTTTTTTTGTTTTTTCTTGATTTAATTTTTTAATTGTATTTGTATAGATTTCATTAATTCTATCTTCATCGTCTTTTAGTTTTAAATCATTTTGGATATCTTCAATACTTAATCCATTCTCAAATGCAGTGAATACTTTAAACTCTTTTTTTGTTAATTTTCTTTTTAAAGTTTCAACTAATTCATCTTCAGGTTTTAATGTTCCTACTAATTTTTCAATTTTAGATTGAACAGCATCAGTGTAATTCATATTTCTTTTTCCTTAATTTTTTAGCCAGTTTTGAACTGACATTATATCATCATATGATGTTAAATCTAGCATAATTGGTGTGATTGAAACAAAATCATTTTTAATAGCTTCAAAATCACAATCTTTATTTTCACTTTCTCTCCAAATTAATGGGTGTAATCCAATCCAGTAATACTCTTCACCTCTTGGGTTATAATGTCTATGAGTATCGTTTCCGTATTCTCTATAACCTGCTTTAGTGATTCTAATTCCCTTACATAAAGAAGATTTAATTGGAGGTATATTTACATTTAAGAACTTTCTTTGACTCAATGGGAATTCACCATCTAATATTTTCTTTGCAAGCTTAGCTATAGTTTTTTTAGCTAACTCAAAATCCCAATTATTATTTATATCTGCACAACCTGATTTACAAACTTGTGATATTGCAATTGCAGGAATTTCATGAAGTACTGCTTCCATAGCTGCAGCTGCTGTTCCACTATATGTAATATCTTCACCCATATTAGCTCCGATATTTATTCCACTTACAACTAAATCTGGTTTATAGTCATCTTTAAATAGATTGTTTAATGAAATAAATACACAGTCTGTTGGAGTTGCATCATCTATTTTATAGTAATCATCTTCTACATTTATCATTCTTAATGGTCTATCTAAAGTTAAAGAATGCCCACAAGCTGATTTGTTTTTTGCAGGTGCTACTACTGTGATTTTAGCTATTGGGCTTAATGCTTCTATTAAATGCTTAATTCCAATTGCATCAAAACCATCATCATTTGTTATTAGAATTTGCTTCATCTATTATGTATGCTCCATTAAATTGTTCTATTAGTTTTTCAACTTGATTGTTTACTCTAAATCCTGATTCTAACTCTATATCTGCTAGTTTTGATTTAATAAGTAGTTTTAATTTTCTTTTACCTTGATTATGTGCAATTATTTCAAAAAGTTTGTACATTAGTTGCTCATCTTCGCTAAACTCTACAGCAATAGATATAGGAGGCTCTTCCTTAGCTTTTTGTTTTACTTTAATTTTCTCTTTTTTAGCATCACTTAGATTTTCAATTTTTAGAATATTCATTCTTGTAAAGTTATCATCTTTTGTAACTCTAACTTTAAAAGCAATAGGCTCTTCTAAGTCAAAATCTTCCCTTAAAGTTTTTAACCTATCTTCAAATAGCATAAGCTCAATACTTCCATGTAAATCCATGATAGTAGCTATTCCAAATTTATTACCTTTTTTTGAAATCTTTTCTATAACATTTTCAATTTTCCCAATAAATAAAGCCTGTGAACCATCTGCTATTTCATCTATTTCAGATGATAGTGTATAGTTTATTTTATCAAGTTGTTCTCTGTACTTATCTAATGGGTGCCCTGATACATAAAAACCTAAACTAGCTTTTTCAAACTCTAATATTTCTTTTTGGTCATATTCTTCAAGTTCTTCAAGTTGAACTTCAACCCTTGTAAGCTCTTCACTATCACCAAAAAGAGAACCTGTAGCCATTTTTTTAGCTTGCATAGCTTTTTGAACAGTTTCAACAATTTGCTCAATTTGTTCAAGCATTGCTTTTCTTGAATATCCTAAACCATCAAAAGCTCCTGCTTTTGTAAGTGATTCAATTACTCTTTTATTTACCTTACTTCCATCAATTCTTGAAATAAAATCAGATAAATTTGCATAGTTACCATTTTCTTTTCTTTCTTTTAAAATAGAATTAATAGCAACATCACCAGCACCTTTAATAGCACCCATTCCAAACATAACCACTTCTTCATCATTTTCAAGTTTTTTAGCACTAAACACTAGGTCTGATTTATTAATATCAGGTGGGAAAAGATCTAAGCCTAATCTTTTCACTTCATCCACATATTTAACAACTTTATCTGTATTATCTTTTTCAAGTGTTAAAAGTGCTGCCATAAATTCAGCTGGATAGTAGCATTTTAAATATGAGGTATAGAATGTTACAAGGGCATAAGCTGCTGAGTGAGATTTATTAAATCCATATCCTGCGAATTTTACAATAAGATCGAATAACTCTTCACAGTGTGCTCTTTGATAGCCTTTTTTAACTCCACCATCAGCAAATTCAACTTTAAGCTTGTCCATTTCTTCTTTAATCTTTTTACCCATGGCCCGTCTTACAAGATCCGCACCACCAAGTGAAAAGCCACCAATTGTTTGCACAATTTGCATAACTTGTTCTTGATATACAATAACCCCATAAGTAGTTTCAAGAATCGGTCTTAATGGTGCATCAAATTCATCATAGAAATATGATATTTCAGCACGACCGTGCTTTCTATCAATAAAGTCATCAAGCATCCCTGATTCCATTGGACCTGGTCTATATAAAGCTAGTACGGCAATGATATCTTCAAAGTTAGATGGTTTAAGTCTTTTACATAGATCTTGCATACCATCTGATTCAATTTGAAATAATCCTATTGTATTGCCTGTTTGAATAAGGTCATATACACCTTTGTCATTTACATCTGCTGTTAAGAAATCTACTCTTTTACCATGTCTTTTTTCAATAAGTTTGTTTGCTTCTTCAATTACTGTTAGTGTTTTTAATCCTAAGAAGTCAAATTTAATTAAATCCACATCTTCTACATATTTACCGTTGTATTGAGTGGCTAATGTATCAAGTCCTGAGGGTTTAAATAGGGGAGTTTTTTTCCATAAAGGTTCATTTGAAATAACAACACCAGCAGCGTGTGTACCTGCATTTCTGTTTAGCCCTTCAAGTGCTAAGGCATAAGTCCATACTCTTTTTGCTTGGGGATCAACATCACAAAGTTCTTTAATTTTTGGTTCTTTTTCATATGAATCTGTTAGATTTATTCCAAGTTCATCTGGAATTAATTTTGCCATTGCATCAGCTTTTGAGTAAGGCATATCAAGAACTCTAGCTACATCTCTAATAACCCCTTTTGCTAAAAGCTTACCAAAAGTAATAATTTGAGCAACATTGGCACGACCATATTGTTCAATAACATAATCAATAATCTCACCCCTTCTACTTTGACAGAAGTCCATATCAATATCAGGCATTGATATTCTTTCAGGATTTAGGAATCTTTCAAAAAGTAAACCATAAGGCATTGGGTCAATATCTGTAATAAATAAACAATAAGCAACTAAACTTCCAGCAGCAGATCCTCTTCCAGGACCAACAGGAATTCCCATTTGTTTAGCAACAATAACGAAATCCCATACAATAAGCATATATCCAGGGAATTTCATGTTGTTGATAATATCAATTTCAACTTGAAGTCTATCTCTATATTCTTGATGTTTTGATTCATCTACAATTTCAAGTCTTTTTTCTAAACCTTTCCAACACTCATGAATAAATAAAGCTTTATCATTTTCTAAAGAATACTCTTCTTGTGGAAGGGGAATAGCTATATTTTGTTCTTCTAGTTTATTTCTTGTGAACTTAAAGTTTGGTGGAGTAGGGTTACCTAGTTTTATTTCTAAGTTACATTTATCAGATATCTCTTGAGTAGCTGCTATAGCTTCTGGAATATCCGCATAAAGCTTTGCAATTTGCTCTGGTGATTTTAAATAAAACTCATGAACACTATGTCTTAGTCTATTTGGATCATCATATAATTTATTCATTGCAATACACATAAATGCTTCGTGTGCATCTGCATCTGGTTGATTTAAATAGTGTGTATCATTTGTAGCAACTACTTTTATACCTGTTTCGTGGGCAATTTTTAAGATTTGATCATCAACAAAATGTTGATCACCAATACCATGTCTCATGATTTCTAAGTAAAAATCATCACCAAAGATATCATGGTATTCTTTAGCTATTTCCTTTGCTCTTTCATAACCTTTTGCACCATTTTTTACATTTCTTTCATTTTGAAGATTTAGGTGCCAATTTATCTCACCTTGTAAACATGCAGCACTACAAACCAAACCTTCTGAGTTTTCTCTTAAAAGTTTTTTTGTAATTCTTGGATAGTAATAGAACCCATGCATATAAGCTTGAGAACTTAGATACATAAGATTTTTATATCCTGTGTCATTTTTGGCATATAAACATAAGTGAAATCTTTGTCTGTGTGTTTTATCACCCATTTCATCAGAGTTATGAATATAAGCTTCCATTCCGATAATAGGTTTAATACCTTCTGCTCTCATAGCATTGTAAAAGTCTATAGCTCCAAACATGTTACCATGGTCTGTCATAGCTACACTTGTCATACCAAGTTCTTTTACTTTCTTTGCTAATGGTTTAATCTTGTTTGCACCGTCAAGCAAGGAATATTCTGTATGTAGATGTAAATGTGTAAATTGTGGAATTTGTGACATGATTAAATTGAATCCCTATTCTCTATTTATTAATATATATTTTAGCTAATTTTACTATATTAAACATTATGTATAAATATCATAAGACTAAAAATAATTTTATGAGTTAATTATCTCTTCTACTAAAAATTGTGGATTTATTTTTCCTCTAAATTCATTTTTACTAACAGAAACAACTAAGTTTAGATTACTTGGTAAGTTCGTATTGCTATCATTAAATTTAATAGCTTCAAACACATAACCTTCACTATTTAAAGTAAGTTTTAAATGGTTTTTATCTTTACCTAATAAATCAAACTTTACTAATGACGCATTTGAAATATTAAAAATAGGTTTTAGGTTTTCTAAGCCATATGGTTCAAAAGTATCAAGTATTTCTAAAAACTCATTGTCAACACTACTCACATCAAGCTCACCTAAAATTTTAGGATTAATATATAGTTCTTCATCGCAGTTATCGAGTTCTGTATTAATTATATTTTTGAATTCTTCTAGGTTTTCTTCTTTTAGTGCTAAGCCAGCAGCATTTTTATGTCCACCAAAACCTAAAAGAAGGTGTGATGCTTTTGAAATAATTGTATGTAAATTAATATCTGCATTAGCTCTAGCACTACCTTTTGCTATTCCATCTTTTAGTGAAAATACAATTGCAGGTTTTTTAAAGCCATTACATAGCTTTGAAGCAACTATTCCTATTACGCCTTCATGCCAATCTTCACCCCAAACTACAATTGCATTATCAGATTGTTTTGATACAGACTTAGCTTCATTAAAAAT
>JBDNBT010000174.1:0-33624 GCA_039767755.1 Sulfurovum sp. | reverse complement strand
TTTCCCAATACTTAATCCATAATGTTCTTCACTACATTTTTTTATTATTGTGTATTGTGAATACAATATTTTAATATTTATTAATTTATATATATTCGTAAATTGTGGTGTTTCATCATTTTCTTCAATGATTTTTATGCTTTTTGTGGATTCTGAAACTATATATTTAACTAAAACAGTAATATTTTATTCTTTTTTATCAGGTAGTATTACTTCTGCAATTGGCTATTTAATGTGGTATCTGGTTTTACCTAAAATAGAAATAAACACAGCAGGAATATTACAGTTGTTTGTACCTTTAATAGCAATAATAATTAGTGTTTTAATACTTGATGAGGTGTTTACATTAACTTTGCTTATTAGTACAATATTAATTGTATTTGGTGTGCTAATATCATTCAAAAAGAAAGTTAAGGTCTAGATTTTTTATGACTGTATCTTTATGTTTGAGTGGTGGTGGAGCAAGGGGTGCTTTTGAACTTGGTGTATTACAGTATTTAGATGAAAATAATGTGACAATAAATAATATTAGTGCTAGTTCTATTGGTTCTATTATTGCATGTTCATATGGAAGTGGTGTGAAACCAAAAGAAATACTTGAAATCTTTAAAAAACAAGAACTTCAAAGTGCAATAAAATTTAAGTTAAGAAACATTTTCTCAGGTGGTATGTTTTCTATTGATCTAGATACTCCTATTATTAATGAATTATTCCCAATTAAAAACCTTGAAAATATTCCTAAAAATATTTATATATGTATCTATGATATGAAATCAAAAAAAATAGAGTACATAAACAAAGGAAATGTTAAAGATGTATGTTTATGTTCTGTGTCTTTGATTCCTGTGTTTAAAGCTATTAAAATAAAGGGAAAAACTCTCATAGATGGTGGATTAAAAGATAATCTACCTATTACTCCACTATTGAAGTTTGAGGACAAAATATTAAGTGTGGATTTGTTTCCTAAGAAAAGTGAGTACAAGCACAAAAAGTTTAATTTCAATCCAATAAAAACTTTACAAAGATATATATTTAATGACATGATTATTAATCAAAAGATATCAATTGAAAAAAGTGATTATTATCTTACAAATGAAAAACTTAGAAACAAAAAAGTTCTAAGTTTTAAAGATTTAGATGAAAATTTCCATTTAGGATATGAAACTGTAAGTGACTACTTTAAACCCCTCTAACTAAATTCTTATTACAAGTTTACAACAAGTTTTTTCAAAAATTACCTTATATTTAGTAAGTATGTTATATTATTGGTTATTATATATATTAGGTTGTTGTGATGTCAAATTCGATTAGGTATTTAAGTAAATTTAAAATATTTTTGATGGTTGTTCTTTATTCTATTTTGTTAATTGTTGTTTTTTTACTAGTAGATAGATATATTTTTATTAATCAAACAAAAAAAGATTTATTAGATAATTCTATAAGTACTTTTAATAAATCTAAAATATATATAGATGAGTATTTTGAAAGTAAAATAAGGTTAATAAATTCATTAGAAAAATCAGAAGCTTTACATGATTACATAAATGATGATCCCATATATCACGACAATATTAAAAATTTATTTTAACTATTGTTAGAAATCAAAAAGATATTATGCAAATTAGGTTTATAGATTATAAAGGAATGGAAAGAGTTAGAATTGATAGGCCAGATTCTAATTCAAAAGCTAAACTAATTAGAAATAAATACTTACAAAATAAATCTGATAGATACTATTTTACTAGTGAATTTAACCAAAAAAATGAAATATGGTTTTCAGATATAGATCTAAATGAAGAAAATAGAAAACTTCAAGTTCCTTTTGTTCCAACTATAAGAATTATTAAACCAATTTATGATGGAAAAGTTTTTGAAGGTATTATTATAATTAATTTTTTTGCCCAAGGTTTTATAGATAAGCTTTTTAACTCAGACTTATATGATATTGCTATTTTTGATTCTCAGGCAAATATGATAAAACATTATAATGAGCAAAATAATTGGACTGAATATACAAATGTGGATTATGATTTAGAGAATAAAATTGGAATTGAAGTTAAAGATATTAACGCAACAGGTGAATACATAACTGATGAATTTAGAATCAAAAAGCTATATATGCCACTAGCAGATGACTACTCTATTAAATATGTTTTAAATGAAGATTATGTAAATAAAGCTGCTGCTAATAAATTTGATACATATTTTATAGTTTTAATTTTTGTATTTGTATTTGTATTCATATTCTCATATATAGTTTCAAATATCTTTGATAGATTAATTAAAGATATTGTAATTTCTCAAGATAAAGCAATAAAAGCAAGTAAAGCTAAATCAGAGTTTTTAGCAAATATGAGTCATGAAATTAGAACACCTTTAAATGGAATATTAGGTTTAATACAATTAACACTTGACACATCATTAAATAAAAAACAATCAGATTTTCTATGCAAAGCTAAGTCATCTTCAAATGCATTACTAAGTGTTATAAATGATATATTAGATTATTCTAAAATAGAAGCTGGAAAATTAACACTTAGAAATCAAGAATTTATTTTACAAAATTTATTTGATAACATTACTGATTTATTTGGTTTTAAAGTACATGAAAAAGGTTTAGAATTAAGATTCCAAATTGATAATAAGGTTCCAAATATTTTAGTATCAGATAGTCTTAGAATAATTCAAGTATTAAATAACTTAATAGGAAATGCAATAAAGTTTACCCATGAAGGTCAAATAATCATTCACATAAAAGAGTTAAGAAAAGATAAAATAAATAAAAAAACTAAACTTCAATTTTGTGTAGAAGATACGGGTATTGGAATATCTGAAAATGACTTAAAGAACTTATTTCAGTCATTTACTCAAGCTGAAGACACAAACACTAAAAAATATGGTGGTACAGGTTTAGGTTTAACAATTTCAAAACAATTATCAAAACTTTTAGATGGGGATATATGGGTTGAAAGCCAAAAAGGTGTTGGTAGCAAGTTTTACTTTACTATTGAATGTTCATACAAAGATAATTTAAATTCAAATGAAATTAAAAAGTTTATGAGTAGTAAAAAGTTCTTAATCGTGGATGATGATAATACTCAAATTACATATTTAGAGACTATTCTTTCTTCTTGGAATTCAGAATTTGTATCTGTTAATGATGGGTTTAAAGCTATAGAATTTATGCAAAAGCAAAAGTTTGATTATTTACTTTTAGATTGGAATATGCCAATTATAAATGGTATTGATGTATTAAAAATATTAAAAGAAAAAAACATAAACATACCCTTTGTAATAATGGTTACAGCTTTTGAAAAAAATGAACTTATGGATAAACTAATCAAAGAAAATATAGATATCAATAAAGTTTTAAGTAAACCATTTACTCCATCTGTTTTATTTGAAGAGATTATGAATGAAGTAAAAAATGATGACAAGTTTAAAAACAGTTTAGCAGTAAACTTACATTTTGATGCAAAAATACTATTAGTTGAAGATAATGAAATTAATCAAATAGTTGCATCTAAATACCTTGAAAAGTTTGGTGTTATTGTAGAAATTGCCAATGACGGTATAGAAGCTACTAATATGGTAAAAGATACTACTTATGATTTAATATTTATGGATTTACAAATGCCTAATATGGATGGTTTTGAAGCAACAAAAATTATAAGAGAAAGTGGGAATAATACTCCTATTATAGCTTTGAGTGCTGCAGTAATGCAAAAAGATAAAGATGAGACGATGAAAGTTGGTATGAATAAACATATTGCTAAACCAATAATTATTGATGAATTAAGAGAAATATTACTTGAGTATCTAACTTTTAACGATTCAAATGAAGTTGCACTAAATAAAGATATTCAAGCAAATACAGAAATAAATATTAGTAATAACTTTAAAGTAAATGAAGAAAAAAATGAAATTAATATCTATGGGTTAGATGTAGATAAATTCTGTTCATCCACTGGAATTACCGAAGACGATTTAATGAAAATGTTGGAAAGTTATTATAATTCAAATAAATCAACAGTTGATATTTTAAACACATCTGATGTTACATCTCAAGAGTTTGGAAAAGTAATTCATAAACTAAAAGGTAGCTCAGGTAACTTCAACTTAGATGATATTTATAAACTTTGTGTAAGCATAGAAAATAATCTTGATAAAGACTTACCAATACAAGATATACTTGACAAACTTTGTACTGAATTAGAGTTAACTATTGAGTCTATAAGAGCTTTAATTATCAAAGAAAATGATGATCAATAAAAAAAGAGTATTAATGAAGAAGCTCTAGTATCTACACTTGTAATTGAAGTTATTGATAATGGAATAGGGCTTAGAGATTAAAAAGAGTTAAAATAACTCTTTTTAAAATGGCATAGCAGCACCGCTTGCAGCCATAACTTCCCTTGCTTCTTCTGTCATTTTTTCAGGAGTCCAAGGTGGATTAAACGTCAGGTTTACCACAGCTTCATCAACTAAATCGACAGCTAAAGTTACATATTTTACTTGCTCAACTAAAGATTCAGCTACAGGACAGGCAGGACTTGTTAATGTCATCTCTATTTCACAATGTAAATAGTTTTTTACATACTCTAATTTAATATCATATATTAATCCTAAATCATAAATATTTGCAGGAATCTCAGGATCAAATACATTTTTTAAATGTTTTATTATTTGTTCTTTTACTTCATCAAAATTTGCTTCCATTTTTTATCCTTAGTGTTTTAAAGCGTATTCTTTTATTTTTTTAATCATTCCAATTACTCCACTTTGTCTATTTGGAGTAATAACTTCAGATAATCCTAATTCATAAACAATGTCCATATCAACTTCTTTTAGTTCCTCTATTGTAGAGTTTGAAAAGATTTGTAATATCATATAAACCAAACCTTTAACTATAATAGCATCACTAGTACCTTTAAATATTAACTTATCATCATGTGTTTCACAAATAAGCCATACTTGAGATGTACAACCATGAACTAAGTTTTGTGGTACTTGATATTTTTCATCAAATTTTTCTAGTTTTTTTCCTAAGTCTATAATGTATTCATATTTTTGTAATTCGTCTTCAAAAAAATCTAAATCTTCTTTTATGTCTTCAACTTTTTGTTGTATACTCATGTTTTTTAATCCTTTAGCATAGATATAGCTCTATTAAGTGCTTTTATAAGTGTATTTATATCATTTAAATCATTATAAAAAGCAAGGCTTACCCTAATAGTTCCATTTATTCCAAGTTGTTTCATAATAGGTTGTGCACAGTGATGTCCAACTCTAAGGGCAATTTTCATTTTATCTACTAAAATTCCAATATCATCATGCATAATACCTTCAATATTAAAACTTCTACTTCCTATACTATCGTGGATATCATTGTAAAAAATAATACCATCAATTTTTCTAAGTTCATTATCTAAGTATTGGTATAACTCATTTTCAATAACTTCAATATTTTCATATCCCACATGGCTAATATATTTTAAAGCTTCAGCAAATCCAATTACACCAGCTATATTTTGAGTTCCAGCTTCAAATTTATATGGACTATCAAGTAAAGTTGAACTATTAAAATCAACTTGATCAATAGTTGCACCACCTGTTTGGTATGTATCTACTTCACTTAGAAGCTCTTCTTTAATATAAACAGCCCCAACTCCTGTTGGTGCAAATGTTTTATGTCCTGACATTACAAAGAAATCACAATCAAGTACTTGCATATCAACTTTTAAGTGAGTTAAGCTTTGTGCACCATCCACTAAAACAACTGCTCCATATTTATGTGCAAGTTTAGTTATAGTTTGAATATCATGGATTTTACCAAAGGCATTTGAAATGTGTGTAACACTTACAAAGGCATTTGTATTAGCTTTTAAAAGCTCTTCAAAATGCTCCATATCAAAGTCAAGGTTATGATTGCAGTTTACAACTTCAAGTCCATTTCCTAAGCTTCTATTTTGCATATGCCATGGAACAATATTAGAGTGGTGCTCTAAACTTGAAATAATTACAGTTTTAAACTTTTTTGCATAAGATGAAGCAATAAAATTTATTGATTCAGTTACACCTTTTGTAAAAATTATTTCATTTGTATTTGAAGCATTTATAAATTCTTTTACTGTTTTTCTAGCATTTTCATAGTTTTGAGTTGCTTTATTTGCATCACCAAAATTACTTCTATGTGTATTTGAACAATATTTTTCATAATATTCAACTTGTGAATCTATTACTACTTTTGGTTTTTGTGTAGTAGCGCCATTGTCTAAATAAACAATGTCACTATTACTAAAATATGGAAAATCTTTTTTAAACATATTTTTCCCTTTTATAGTTAGCTAGGAACTCCTTTATATCTTCATTTTCTACACATGAGTAGATTTGTTGTTCAAAAGCATTAAGTAACATATCATATGCTTTTTCTTCACTTATTCCTCTACTTTGAAGATATAAAAGTTGCTCTTTATCAAGTGTACCTGTTGTAGTACCGTGACTAGCCTCAAGTTCATCTATTTTTATTTCAAGATGAGGTTGAGCGAAAATTTCAGCATCATTACTTAACAAAATAGTGTTAGAGTTTTGGAATGCCTTAGAATTATTTCCCTTTTCGCTTACAATTGATCTTGCTTTAAATACAGCCTTAGCACTATCTTTTAATGTATGTTTGAAATTAATATTACTAGTTGAATCACTATTATCATGTAATGTTTTAATTAGGTTTGAACAATTTGCATTGTTATTTAACTTTATTAAAGCATTTAAATTATATTCACAACTTTCATTAGTAATGATATTTTCATATTGATTTATAGCTAAACCATCGCCATATTCAAAGTTTGTAAAGTTTAATTTACTATTTTGTCCTTGATTAATCTTTACATTATAGTTTAAAGAAGCATCACTACTATAGTCTTGAACTTTTACATATTCAAACTCTGTATTTTCACCAATAGAAATATTTCTTAAAACAGAATATGAACTAGCTGTATTTGTAGCAAACACTTCAACTACTTGTGCTTTAACATTTGATTCAACTAAAATTTCTAAATTATTTATAAAAAGTGTATCATCTTCAGTTAATTTATGCACTAAAAATATAGGCTCTGGTGTATTTGATGTAATTTTTAAAACCTTTGTTTCATTATCTAAAGTTTTAACAACTTCAAATAATTTTGAATCATAGTTTCTCTCATCTAAATAAATCTCTAAACCCATTATGTCAAGTTGATATTTTTCAATATTTTTAAAATCTTTTTTATATAGTTTCTCAAAATCAACTTTTAAATACTCCTCTTCTTTTTTAGAAGGAAGGTTAATATTATTTAATTCACTTACTTTCATCTTTTATTCCTATTCCTTCAAAACCTTTTTCATCAAGTTCTAAAGCCAGGTTATAGTCTCCTGTTTTTTCGATTTTTCCATTGTTAATAATATGAACAAAATCAGGTTTAACCAATTCTAGTAATCTATCATAGTGAGTAATCATAATAATAGATCTTTTCCCATCTAACATATCATTTATAACATTTGCTACAGTTTTAATAGCATCAACATCAAGTCCTGAGTCAATTTCATCAAGCATGATTAAATCAGGTTGAAGCATTAAAAGTTGAACAAGTTCATTTCTTTTTTTCTCTCCACCACTAAATCCATCATTTAAATCTCTTTGTAATAACTTTCTATCAATATTGAATTTACCTGTTTCTTCTTTGATGTGTTTTAAGAAGTCCATTGCATCAATTTCATCATTACCATCATACGATCTTTTTTCATTTAAAGCTGTTTTTAAAAAGTAACTATTATTAACACCAGGTACTTCAACAGGGTTTTGAAAACTCATAAAGATACCTTCATTAGCCCTTTGTGAAACATCCATTTCTAATAAGTTTTTATTTTTATAAGTAACAACTCCATCATTAACTTCACAGTCATAGTGACCACTTAAAGTCTTAACAAGTGTTGACTTACCAGCACCATTTGTTCCCATAACTGCATGAACTTCTCCTGAATTAATCTTTAAATCCAGCCCCTTTAAAATCTCTTTGTCATTTATATTTACATGTAAATTTTTTATATCTAACATTATATTTCCTTTAATTGGCTATTAACCAACACTTCCTTCTAATGATATATTTAATAATTCTTTTGCTTCAGCAGCAAATTCCATAGGTAATTCTTTTAAAACCTCTTTACAAAAACCATTTACAATCATTGCAATTGCATTTTCTTCACTAATACCTCTTTGTTGTATATAAAACAATTGTTCATCTGATATTTTTGAAGTTGTAGCTTCATGTTCTATATTTGCATCCATGTTTTTGATTTCATGGTATGGATAGGTATGTGCTTGACAATGATTTCCTATAAGTAAAGAATCACACTCAGAAATATTTCTCGCGTTTTGAGCTGTTTTAGCAACTTTAACTTGTCCTCTATATGCATTAACTCCATGCATAGCACTAATACCTTTTGAAATAATAGTTGATTTAGTATTTTTGCCTAAATGTATCATTTTTGTACCAGTATCTGCTTGCTGTCCCTTTGATGATATAGCTACTGAGTAAAACTCACCAACGCTATTATTACCTGCTAATACACATGATGGATATTTCCATGTTAAACTCGAACCTGTTTCAACTTGAGTCCATGATATTTTTGAATTATCACCTTTGCATTTACCTCTTTTAGTAACAAAGTTTAAAATTCCACCTTTACCTTCATCATCACCTGGATACCAGTTTTGAATAGTTGAATATTTAATTTGAGAATTTTCTAAAGCTACTAATTCAACAACTGCTGCGTGTAATTGTCTTTCATCCCTTTGAGGTGCTGAACATCCTTCATTATATGATACATATGAATCATCATCACATATAATAAGTGTTCTTTCAAATTGCCCTGTGTTTAAAGCATTTATTCTAAAGTATGTTGATAATTCCATAGGACATCTAGTCTTTGGTGGAATATATACAAAACTACCATCTGTAAAAACAGCTGAGTTTAAACATGCAAAGTAATTATCACGTACAGGTACAACCGAAGCTAAATATTTTTTTAATAGTTCAGGGTGATTGTTTGCAGCTTCACTAATAGAGCAGAATATTATTCCTAATTCTTCAAGCTCTTTTTGAAATGTTGTTTTAACAGATACTGAATCAAATACTGCATCAACAGCAACACCTGCTAGCATTTTTTGTTCTTCCAAAGGAATACCTAATTTTTCATAAGTTTTTAAGATCTCAGGATCAACTTCATCTAAACTATCCAAAGCTTTTTTAGGTGCGCTATAATAGGCAATATCTTGATAATCTATTTTTGGATAATCTAAATTAGCCCACTCAGGCTCTTCCATTTTTAGCCATTTTGCATAGGCTTTTAATCTAAATTCTAAAAGCCATTCAGGCTCTTCTTTTTTAGCACTTATGGCTTTTATAACATCTTCATTTAATCCAACTGGAAATGTATCACTTTCTACAAGTGTTTCAAAACCCAGTTTATATTCATTATTAATAATATTTTTTATATCTTTATTGTCGCTCATTTTGAACTCCGTAATTTAAATAGGACATAATTTGTCCTAATTAGATTGTAGCAAAATTATTTATTAATTGTAAACATAAAAATATAAGAAATTTGTAATTTGTATCAAAACAATAGAATTAGCAACTAATAAGTTACATTGATACTTGTTTATAAGGATATATTGTAGATATTTGAGTTAAAATTACACACATTAATTTAGAAATTTTAAATTAAGACAAGTTTTATCCTATTTACATTAAAATACATAAAATTTAAACAATTTATACACATTAAAATATTAGGAAATTAACATATGATGGAAGTTTATTTAGACAATAACGCAACAACAAAAGTTGACCCAATTGTATATGAAGAGATGAAACCATTTTTAACAGATGTTTATGGTAATCCAAATTCTTTACATAAATTTGGAGCTGGAACTCATAAAAAAATGGCAGAAGCTTTAGATTACTTATATGAAGGTATCAACGCAAATGATGCTGATGATATTATCATTACAGCTAATGCTACTGAAAGTATTAATACAGTTTTAAAAGGTATTTGGATTGATAAAATTTTAAATGGTGATAAGAAACATATTATTACTTCTGAAGTAGAACACCCAGCTACAACTGCAGCATGTAGATTTTTAGAATCTCAAGGTGTAGCTGTAACTTATTTAGGTGTAAATGAAGAAGGTATAGTTGAAGCTCAATCTGTAAAAGATGCTATTAAAGATGAAACTGCTTTAGTATCTATTATGTGGGCAAACAACGAAACTGGAAAAATTTTCCCAATCGCTGAAATCGGAGCTATCTGTAAAGAAGCTGGTGTTCCATTTCATACAGATGGTACTCAAGCAATTGGAAAATTTAAAGCAGACGTTCAAGCATGTAATGTAGATTATATGTCTTTTTCAGCTCATAAATTCCACGGACCAAAAGGTGTTGGTGGATTATATGTAAGAAAAGGTTATCAATTAACTCCATTATTACATGGTGGAGAGCAAATGGGTGGATTAAGAGCCGGTACTGTTGATGTTGCATCAATGATTGGTATGGGGTTTGCTATGAAATTAGCTACATCTCCTATGGCTTTAGCATATGAAGAAAACCATGTGAAAAAATTAAGAGATAAATTAGAAGCGGCAATTTTAGAAATGCCTGAAACAATTGTAATTGGTGGTACTTCAAACAGAACTCCAAATACAACATTAATCTCTATTAGAGGTGTTGAAGGTGAATCTATGTTATGGGATTTAAATCAAAACACAATTGGTGCCTCAACAGGTTCTGCATGTGCTAGTGAAGACTTAGAAGCAAACCCTGTAATGAATGCATTTGGTTCTGATAGTGAATTAGCTCATACAGGTGTAAGATTTTCTTTAAGTAGATTTAACACTGAAGAAGAAATTGATTACGCAATTGTAGAAATTAAAAAAGCAATTATTAGATTAAGAAATTTATCTAGTTCATATGCTTACACACCAGCATCACACGCATCTGGTTTATAATAAAAAAGAATTTATAAAGGAAAAAAAATGGCAAAGAATGACTTAATAAGCGGTTCTATTTGGGATGAATACTCAAATGAAGTTGTAAACAGAATGAACAGCCCTCAACATCAAGGTGAAATTACTGAAGAAAGAGCAAAAGAATTAGGAGCAAAATTAATTGTTGCTGATTTCGGTGCTGAATCATGTGGTGATGCTGTTAGATTATATTGGGCAGTTAATGAAAAAACTGATGAGATTGTTGAATCAAAATTCAAATCTTTTGGTTGTGGTACTGCAATTGCATCATCTGATGTAATGGCTGAATTATGTGTTGGTAAAACAGTTGATGATGCTGTAAAAATTACTAATATTGACGTTGAAAAAGCGCTTAGAGATAATCCAGAAACTCCAGCTGTTCCACCTCAAAAAATGCACTGTTCAGTTATGGCTTATGATGTTATCAAAAAAGCTGCATCTGAGTATAAAGGTGTAGATATGGAATCTTTTGAAACTGAAGTAATCGTTTGTGAATGTGCTAGAGTTTCATTAGGAACATTAAAAGAAGTAATTAAAATCAACAACTTAAATAGTGTTGAAGAAATTACAGACTTTACAAAAGCTGGTGCTTTCTGTAAATCATGTGTTAAACCAGGTGGACATGAAGCAATGGATCATTACTTAGTTGACATCTTAGCTGATACAAGAACAGAAATGGAAGAAGAAAAAATGACTGCTGCTGCTGATGCAAGTGTTGCAGGTAAATTAACTTTTGACAAAATGACTATTGTACAAAGAATTAAGGCTGTTGATGAAATCTTAGATACAGAAATTAGACCAATGCTTGCAATGGATGGTGGTAACATGGAAATCATTGATATCAAAGAAAACTTACCGCACTATGATTTATATATCAGATACCTGGGTGCATGTTCAGGATGTTCGTCAGGGAGTACTGGAACATTATATGCTATCGAGTCAGTTTTACAACAAAAAATTGATGAGAACTTGAGAGTATTACCAGTTTAATATTCTTTAAGGGTTTAAAAAAGGAAGTCTATTTTAGGCTTCCTTTTTTTATATTACAAGGTATTTTACTACTTTATAACTTATAATTTAATATATGAGTGGATTATAAGTGAAAAATAATATGGAGTTTATCGAGATAGTTAACTATGAAAAACGAAAGTTTTTAGAAATTAGAGAAAAATACGAAGATGCATATTAATTTACTAAGCTAATATTTTAACTATGTTATAATCCAAAATCTTTACAGGCATAAAAGTAAATAATATGCCCATATAAAAATTATTGGAGAAGATGATAAATATGTCAAACCAAAGTAACTCACAAATATTAAAAAACACAAACGCTAAAATTTTAGATGAATTCAACGCATCAATTATGTTCGATAAAGAACTTTATGCTCAAGACATTAAAGGAAGTATTGCCCACTCAGCAATGCTTTATGAACAAGGTGTACTTACTAAAGAAGAACAAAGTTCTATAGAAAATGGTTTATTACAAGTTAAAGAAGAAATTGAATCAGGTAACTTTGAATTTACTTTAGCAACTGAAGATATTCATATGGCAGTTGAATCAAGACTTACTGAAATAATTGGTGAGCCTGGTAAAAAACTTCATACTGCAAGAAGTAGAAATGATCAAATAGCAACTGACTTTAGACTTTATGTTCAAGATAAATCTGAAAGTATAATGGGTCAATTAAAAGAGCTAGTTGATACTTTTGTTGATGTTGCTTCAAAACATACAAAAACTTTAATACCTGGAATGACTCACTTACAACATGCTCAACCTTTAAACTTTGGTTATCATTTATTAACTTATGCAAATATGTTTAAGAGAGATTTTGAAAGATTTGAAAGCTCTTATGAAAGAAATCATTATTCTCCTTTAGGAAGTGCTGCACTTGCAGGAACTCCACATAACATAGATAGATTTTCTACATCTGAAAAATTAGGATTTAAAGCTCCCACTTCACATGCAATGGATACAGTATCTGATAGAGATTTTGCATTAGAAATTTTATTTAATATTAGTACAGCTATGATGCATGTAAGTAGAATATCTGAAGAGTTAATTCTTTGGTCATCTTATGAATTCCAGTTTGTAAGAATGAGTGATGAATATGCTACAACAAGTTCAATAATGCCCCAAAAGAAAAATCCTGATGTACCTGAACTTCTAAGAGGAAAAACGGGAAGAGTATATGGAAACTTAATTTCATTACTTACAGTTATGAAAGGTTTACCTTTAGCATATAATAAAGATACTCAAGAAGATAAAGAGGGTGTATTTGATAGTGTAAGAACTATTGAAATTTCTATTTCTATTTTAAATGAAGTAATCAAAACTATGATTGTTAATGAAGATAAAATGCATAATGCTTGTAAAATAGGACATCTTACAGCAACTGATTTAGCAGACTTTTTAGTAACTAATCAAAACATGCCATTTAGAACTGCATACTATATTACAAAAGATGTAGTAGCTAAAGCTAATGAATTAAATAAAGATATTAGTGAATTAAATATTGAAGAAATAAGAAGTTCAAATGATGAATTGAAAACTATTGATGAAGAAATAATTATGTTTTTAGATTTAACCAATTCTATGAACAGTAGAAAATCATTTGGTGGAACTTCAACTGAACAAACTGAGTATCAAATAGAAGTATTTAAAGAGTGGTTAAAATAAAAGAGAATCTTCTCTTTTATTTTAAGTTTTTTTAATTATTTTTTGTACAGTCACAGAAGCCATCATTAAACCAAAAGAAGCAGTTACAGCTTCGAAACTACCTTTGTCTACACAGTTTGGATTTTCACTTGAAAAAACCACTTTAAATTTCTTTTTAAAACCTTGATTTTTAAGTTCAGTTCTAATTTTTCTAATAAATGGATCGTTGAATGTATCCCAAATAGATTTATATTCAATTAAACTAGGATCTATTCTTTTTGCACTTCCACTTGTGCTTATAATTTTAGTAAAATGTTTTTTTATTAAATGAACTTTTGGTTTAATATCATCAATTGCATCTAAGATATAATCATATTTAGAAAAATCATGTGCATCAATCCACTCTTTTGTGATTTTTGCATGAATTGGTGTAACTTCTGGATATTTTTCTTTTAAAGCTTCAACTTTAATTTTTCCTATATTTCCATGACTTCCTAATTGTCTGTTCATATTTGATTCTTCATATGTATCAAAATCAACTATTGTAATGTCTTTTATTCCTGTATTGTAAAGTGAATCAAGGGCAAAACTTCCAACTCCTCCAACACCTAATAATATTATTTTTGTGTTAGTAAATTTGTTAAAGTTATCCTGACCAAATAGTTTAATTGTTCTATCGTATTGCATAAACTTCTCTTTTGAATTTTTTGGGTATTATATCACAAATATATTAGGGAGAAGTTGATGGAAAAAGAGCCAATGACAAATGCTGGTTACGAGAAAATAACTGGAGAATTAAATTTTTTAAAAATGCAAGAAAGACCTGAAACTGTATTAGCTTTAGAAGAAGCTAGACAATTAGGAGATTTAAAAGAGAATGCAGAATATCATGCCGCAAAAGATAAATTAAAAATTATAGATTCTCAGATAGCTGAACTTGGAGCAGTTATTTCCAAAGCAGTTATCATTGACCCATCAACTTTACCTCACACAAAAATCAGTTTTGGATCAACAATGAAACTATTAAATGTTGATACAGAAGAAGAATTTGAATATTCAGTAGTTGGTGGAATTGAATCTAACCTTGAAAAAGGGTACATTTCATTCAACTCGCCTTTAGCTAAACAGCTTTTAGGAAAAGAAGAGGGTGATGAAGTAACTGCAACTTTACCTGGTGGTCAAAAAACTTTTGAAGTACTTGAAGTATTTTTTAAAGAGTTGGAGTTATAGAAAATGAATGTAGCAATTATTGGGGCTAGTGGGTATACAGGCTTAGAGTTAATTAAAATTTTAATTACTCATCCGAAATTTAATATTTCATATATTGCAAATTCAACAGGTGAAATTAATGTTCAAGATTTACATCCTAGTTTAAAAGATGTTATTAATATGGATGTGTCTAAAGTTAGTGCATCTGATGTGGCTAAAACTTGTCAATTGGCGTTTTTAGCATTACCACATAAAACTTCAATGTCTTTTGCTAAAGAGCTTATTGCTTTAGGTGTAAAGGTTGTAGATTTAAGTGCTGATTATAGATTAGAATTAGATGCTTATGAAGAATATTATTGTGAGCATGAAGACAAAGATAATTTACAAAATGCTGTATATGGTTTACCTGAGTTCTACAAAAAAGAGATTGCAAACTCTGATTTAGTAGCAAACCCAGGATGTTATCCAACAGCAACCCTTCTAGCTTTACTTCCATATGTTGAGTATATAAAAGCAGATAACCCTGTATTTATAGATGCAAAATCAGGTTTAAGTGGTGCTGGTAAAAAGTTAAGTGAAATCAATACTTTTTGTCATATAAACGAAAACACACATGCATACAATCCCTTTAAACACAGACATATGCCTGAAATTCAAGAAAAAGTTAGATTAGTAAAAAATACAGAGTTAGCTATTAATTTTGTTCCACATTTAATTCCTGTAACAAGAGGAATGTTAGTATCTGTGTTTGCAACTTTAAAAGATGAAAACTTAGATGTAAAAACAATTCTAGAAGATTTCTATAAAGATTGTGAGTTTGTAAGAGTTAGAAATAAACCTGTTGATATAAAATCAACTGCTGGTACAAACTATTGTGATTTATTTGTTGAAAAAAATGGAAACGCTATATTTATAAACTCTTCAATAGATAACTTACTAAGAGGTGCATCATCACAAGCTGTTGCAAATGCAAATATTATGTGTGGATTAGATGAAGGTCTTGGAGTACCTAATATAGCCTATGTACCATAGTCTTAAAAATGATGCAATATTTATTGCAGATTCTCATTTAAATAAAAAGAATTTAGAGTTTCAAGTTTTTTTAGAGAAACTTGACTCTAAAGAGATTACAACAACACAACTTATTTTGATGGGTGATATTTTTGATTTTATTTCAGGGGAATCAAAATATTTTATAAAGCTATATGAAAAATCAATTAATCTTTTAAATAAATTATCTAAAAATATAGAGATTATTTATTTAGAAGGTAATCACGACTACAACTTACAAAAACTTTTTCCTTTAATTAAAGTTTATAAAATAGAACAACAACCTATAAAAATGAATTTTAACAATAAAATAATATCTTTAGCTCATGGGGATAATTTTGTTGGTGGTGCATATAAAGTTTATACAAAAGTAATAAGAAATCATCCTTTGTTAGTTTTTTTAAACGCCTTAGATTTTAATCATATAATTTCAAAAAAAATTGAACAGGCACTATTAAAAAAAACAATATGTAGAGATTTTATAGGTTTTGAAAAATTTTCATTACAAAGATTAAATAACTATAAAGATGAAATAGTAATAGAAGGTCATTATCATCAAGGTAAAGAAGTAAAAAACAATAATCAAAGATATATAAATATTCCATCTTTATGTTGTCAAAAACAATACATAAAATTAAATAACAATAGTTTTGAAAAAATAAGTTTTAATTTTGAAAAAGAAATAAATTAATTTAGATTTAAAAAATATTAAAAATACAGTAACTAAAATATATGACAAATATGGGGAGAAAATACTTTAATGCCAAAATTAGAAGTTAAAAGTGAATATGAACCAGCAGGGGATCAGCCAACTGCTATAGAAAGTCTAAGTAACTCTATCCTTGAAGGGAATCAATACCAAACACTTTTAGGTGTAACAGGTAGTGGTAAGACTTATACTATGGCAAAGGTTATTGAAAAAACACAAAAGCCTACACTTATTATGACTCACAATAAAACACTAGCTGCTCAGTTGTATTCTGAGTTTAAAGAGTTTTTCCCTAACAATCATGTGGAGTATTTTATTTCTTACTATGATTATTATCAACCTGAAGCTTATATTCCAAGAACTGATTTATTTATTGAAAAAGATAGTTCTATTAATGCTGAACTTGAAAGATTAAGATTAAGTACGACTGCTTCTTTACTATCATTTGATGATGTAATTGTAATTGCTTCTGTATCTGCTAACTATGGTTTAGGTAATCCTAGTGAATATAAATCTATGGTTCAAAGAATAGAAGTTGGATTTGAATATTCTCAAAAGTCTTTTTTATTAAAACTTGTGGAAATGGGATATAAAAGAAATGATAAGTTTTTTGATAGGGCTGACTTTAGAGTAAATGGGGATGTGATTGATATTTTCCCTGCATATTTTGAAGATGAGTTTATTAGAGTAGAGTTTTTTGGTGATGAGGTTGAAAGTATTACTAAACATGAATACTTAACAAACAACAAGACAAAAGAACTTGAAGAAGCTATTATTTATTCTGTTAATCCTTTCGTTGTTACACAAGATAGATTAGCTAATGCAGTTAAAGAAATAGAAGAAGAATTAGATAAAAGACTTGACTATTATGTAAAAGAAAATAGGGTAGTTGAATATCAAAGACTTAAGCAAAGAGTTGAATTTGATTTAGAAATGATTGAAAGTACTGGTGTTTGTAAAGGAATTGAGAACTATGCAAGACATCTTACAGGTCAAAGTCCTGGTGAAACTCCATATTCACTTATGGATTATTTTGAGCAAATAGGAAAAGACTACTTAGTTATAGTTGATGAATCACACGTTTCATTATCACAGTTTAGAGGTATGCATGCAGCCGATAGAAGTAGAAAAGAAGTATTAGTTGATTATGGATTCAGATTACCTAGTGCTTTAGATAATAGACCATTAAAGTTTGATGAATATATTTCTAAAGCACCTAGTTTTATGTTTGTTAGTGCTACACCAAATGAACTTGAACTTGAAAAAAGTTCTGTTGTTGCAGAACAAATAATTAGACCAACAGGATTACTTGACCCAATAATTGATATAGTTGATAGTGAGTATCAAGTTGAAAAACTTCACGATGAAATTAAAAAAATTGTTGAAAAAAATGAAAGGGTATTAGTAACTGTTTTAACTAAAAAAATGGCTGAAGAACTAAGTTCTTATTATCAAGACTTAGGAATTAAAGTTAAGTATATGCACAGTGAAATTGATGCAATTGAAAGAAATGAAATTATTAGAGATTTAAGACTTGGTAAGTTTGATGTTTTAATTGGTATTAACTTATTAAGGGAAGGACTTGACATTCCTGAGACTTCCTTAGTTGCTATTTTAGATGCAGATAAAGAAGGGTTCTTAAGAAGTAAAACTTCACTTATACAAACAATAGGAAGAGCTGCTAGAAATGAAAATGGTAGAGTAATACTATTTGCAAAAAAGATTACAGCTTCAATGAAGTTTGCAATTGATGAAACAACTAGAAGAAGAAAACTTCAAGAAGAACATAATAAAGTTAATGGAATTACACCAAAATCTACTAAAAGAAAATTAGACGGAAGTTTAAAACTAGAAGAGCACGATGACTTAGCATGGAAAAGAGACAAAATGGAAAAAATGCCTGCAAGTGAAAGAAAGAAAATCTTAATTGAATTAAATAAACAAATGAAAAAAGCAGCAAGTGATTTAAACTTTGAAGAAGCTATTAGATTAAGAGATGAAATAGAAAAAGTGAAAAAGATATAAGGATTAAAATGCCTAAGAAAGCTACTAGAAAAGATATTGAGATTATTAAAAATGCTTTTGTTGAAAAGTATAGTGATGCGGTTACTGAGTTAAATTATAAAAATGACTATGAACTATTAATAGCTATTATTTTAAGTGCCCAATGTACAGATAAAAGGGTAAATATAATAACTCCAGCACTTTTTGAAAAATATCCTAGTGTTTTTGAACTTGCAGTTGCTAATCTTGAAGATGTAAAAGAACTTCTAAAATCATGTTCATTTTTTAATAATAAATCAAAGAACATAATCAAAATGGCACAAAGTGTAATTGAAAATTATGAAGGTGAAATTCCACACGATCAAAAAGAACTTATGAAACTTGCAGGTGTTGGAAATAAAACAGCAAATGTATTTATGATTGAGTTTGAAGGTGCAAACTTAATGGCCGTAGATACACATGTTTTTAGAGTATCACATAGATTAGGTTTAAGTGATGGAAAAACAGTTGATGAGACAGAAAAACAACTTGTAAAAAAACTAAAGGGTGATGATTTACATATTTTTCATCAAGCAATGGTTTTATTTGGTAGATATATTTGTAAAGCTGTTAGTCCTGATTGTGATAACTGCTTATTTCCTGAGATTTGTAAGAGTAAAAAAGGTTTTAAACCTAGGTAATCAAGATAAACATGTTAAACATGATAAACAAGATAAAGTAGCAGTTAACTACTTTTCTTGACATTTTTCTTTTATTTCACCCAAAATGATTTCATTCTGAATAATTTGTACCTCTAAATCTTTTACTTCACATACATATTCTGTACCGTCTTTATTTATAATATATGAAAAAGAGTAGGTACTTTTATTTGAAGCTACAACTTCTACAGAAGTTTTGTAAAACTCTAACTTATCAATCTTGATATTTTTTTCTTGTAAGTATTTAGCTTTAAAAGTATTTGGGATTTTGTTATTTTCATAATCAAAATAAAAATATGTACCAACTATTGAAGCTATTATAATTCCTATGATTAAATTAAAATCTTTTTTTGTAAATCTCTTTTTTACTTTAAAAACTAAATATACTATTAATAAAAGTATTAATAGTGAAAAAATTAGTATTTGCATTTTCTAGTCCTTTGACTTAGTAAGTTTAGCTTTGAATTGTTCTTTTGATAAATACCTGTTATTTCCACTAATAGGTTTAGGTAAGAACTCATCTTCTAAAAGTTTTTGCCTTTTTGTTTGTTTATTTAAACTTGAATTAGTATTTAAACTTTTGTTGTCAATATTTATTCCCTTTATTAAACCTTGTTTTAAATTTTTTAGTATGGTTAAAACAGTCTCTTTATCTTTATTGTCAACATCTATTGTGATTTTTGGCACTTTTAATCCTATTGGTTTTTGTTTATTATTTCCTATGATATTAAATAAAGAATTAACACTTAATTAACAATTTTCAAATATCCTTTCAAAAATAATAAATAAGGTGATGAGTATGAAAAAAATATTAGGATTATCTTTAATTACTAGTTCTATTTTAGTTGCTGCCCAAATTGGTATTCAAGAAGAAATGATTGGTGTTAACATCACAGATGTAAAATCAACAGAGATTAAAAATGCCGATTTAGCAGAAAGTTTAACAAACAATATTCCATTTGTTTCAATCGTAAGAAGAAGTGGTATTGCTAATGATATTATTTTAAGAGGTGCTAAAAAAGATAATATCAATATTTTATTAGATGATGCGAAAATCTATGGAGCATGTCCAAATAGAATGGATCCTGCTACTTCACATGTTTTAACAAACAACATAGAAAGTGTAGAAGTAACAGAAGGGCCATATGATGTGGAAAACTTCGGTACGTTAAGTGGAAAGGTTAAAGTTAATACTTTAGAACCTAAAGAAGGCTTTAAAGGTGATTTAAATCTAAACTACGGAAGCTTTAATTATAAAAAAGCAAGTATAAACCTAAGTGGTGGAACAGATAAGATTAAAATTTTAGTATCAGCTTCAACTGAATCCTCTGATCAATATGAAGATGGTAATGGGAATAGCTTTTATGAGCAGCAAGATGCAAGTGGTTTAGTATCATCTTTATATGCTAATCCAAGTGAAGAAGCTTATACTAAGAAAACTTTACTAACAAAAATTATTGGAAATATTGATGATAGTTCTGAAATAAAACTATCATATACAGCAAATAGAAGTGATAATGTTTTATATCCAAATACTCCTATGGATGCTAAATATGATGATTCAAATATCTACACAGTAGGATATACAAAAAGAGATTTAGCTGATTTTTCAAAAGAGTTTAATATAGAATATTATTACTCAAATGTTGATCATCCAATGGATACTTCACTTAGAGAATATGGAAGTACAGTTTATACAACTAATCATATGAAATCTTCAATGTGGGGAACAAAAGTTAAAAATGCCCTTGAATTAAATGAAGGCTTATTAACAGTTGGTTTAGATACAAGTGTTAGAAACTGGAAAGGTGAAAAATATATTACTACAGTATCAGATGGTAGTGTTGTAATGGGTGATATAACTTTAGCCTCAACAGATACAGATAATAAAGCTATGTTTTCTACTTATGAGAAGTCTTATGGTGATTTAGAAGTAGAAGTTGGTACAAGATATGATTATACAGATATAGATACAGTAGATGCATCAAAAGATGATAAGACATACAAAGAATTAACTGGATATTTATTTACTACTTATAATCTTTCTAAAGATACAAAATTATTTGGTGGACTAGGTAAATCTTCAAGGGTACCTGATGCAAGAGAATTATATTATGCTGGTAGTGGAAATGATGAGTTAGAAGTAGTTAAAAACTATGAAGCTGATTTAGGAATAGAACAAAAATTTGGTATGTCAAAAGTAAAAGTTAAAACTTTCTATTCTATTTTAGAAGATTATATTTATAATACTGGAACATTTGAAAATGTAAACGCTAAAATTTATGGAGCTGAGGTTTCTGGTATTTCTATGTTAACAAATGCAATCTCTATTGATTATGGAATGGCATATTTAAAAGGAACTAAAGATAGTGATTTAAATGGTGATAAAGATTTAGCTGAAATTCCACCATTAAAAGGTAACTTTGCTTTAAACTATGAAGTTTCAAAACATAAAGTAAGAGCTGAAATTTTAGCATCTAAAGCATGGAATAGTTATGATGAAAATGCAGATGAACAAAGATTAGGTGGTTATGCAGTTACAAACTTAAAATATGTAAATAAACAAATTAAAGATACAACTCTAACATTTGGTGTTGATAATGTATTTGATAAAACATATGCTTCAACTAATACTTATCAAGATGTTACTTATATAGCAGTTGATACAGTTGATACTTTATTAAACGATCCAGGTAGATATATGTATGTAAATGTAAAATACTCTTTCTAGTATTTTACATTTAAAATATGATGGTTGAGTTTAATTACTCACCATCATAAAATTCTAATTCAGCAAATCCATCAAATACATTTCTTTTATTAAAAATTTCATACATATTTACGTCTTTAAACTCTTCCATAGTTACAACATTTGTAATATCATCAGCTTCAATACCATCATCAATTGCATTTAAAATTCTTTCTTTCATTAATTTTGCATATGATTTAATTTGATCAGCTGCTGTTTTAGATGTATCATGACCATGACCTGGCACTAAATACTCCCAATCTACTGTGTCGATTTTATCAAGAGCTTTTAATAAACCTATTAAGTTCCCATCTCTTGTAGAAGTAATTCTTCCATTCATTACAATATCACCTGCAAAAAATACTTTTTCATCTTTTACAAATACCATAATATCTTCTTCTGTATGAGCTGTATATCCAACAGGTACAATTTCAATAGTTCTACCACCAATATTTAAAGTTGTAGGTTCACTAACTTCAACATCAACTTCAACAACTTCTGTTCCATGCATTACATCATGTGGAAGTATTCTAAACATTCTTGTGTCTTCACCTGGTTTGTGATTTTTGTTAATTAAAGATGGCCCATAAATTTTTGAATTAAACTTTTCTTTAAAATAACCATTACCTAACCAATGATCATCATGCACATGAGTAACAATAATATCACTTACGGGTAGTTTTGCTATTTTACTCATTTCTTTGTAAGACTCTTTTGCAAAATTATAACTTGAACCTGTATCAAGCATAACATATGATTTATCTGTTTTAATGTAACAGTTGTTAGACATATATCCACCATTCTCAGCTGTAGGTTCAGTTGTTTCACCTAGAAAACACCAAACATTTTCACTTATTTGTTTTGGTTCTAATTTAAACTCGTGAGAAAATAGAGTAGTTGATAGTATACATGCACTTAAAAAAACTTTTTTAAACATTTTAATCTCCTAAATATAAATAAAAGAGACATTTTACATTTACTATACTTAGATTATAATTGAGTAATTTAGTAAGAATAAGACTTTAGTCAAAGTCCATTCTTACTTGAGTTTGTCCTGTAGTTCCAAATTCATAGTCTATTTGAGTTGCAATTGCCTTGAAATCTATTCCTTGAATTTCTTTTAAACCATTTAAAATCTCTTTTTTACCATTAACTAATTCTTTAGATTTTATACCGTGAGATATAGATAAACTAGCCTCCACAAAAGCTGATAATTTATCACATTGTTTTAGTGCTAAACCATCTATTGCATTGTATTTATCTAAATTATATTTTGAAATATCATCTACAATTTTAATTTTGCCATTATCTACAATTTTATTTAAAAATTCTTCTTTTTGACCATCATATAATCCTAAAAGATATGAGAATTCTTCTTGGAGTTGTTCTGGTACATTAGGTAAGATAACATCTTCAATTTTTTGAAGTTCATATTCTGCTATTATTTCAGATAATTCATCTACACAGTATTTAACAGGAGTAATAATATCCCTTGTTAAAGCTTCAGGTAAATCATGAAATAAAGATACAAAAAAGTTGTTTTGTATTCTTTTATCACATGCATTCACGTCAATAGAATAAAAATATCCAAAAATAGCAACAGTAAGCATATGACCTAAAACAGATGTTTCAGGTACTCTTGGAGTTTGTGCCCATCTTTTTTGAAATCTTAATCTACCACTTAGGTCTATTATTTTTGCAAGTTTTTTATTTAAAGCAATTTTTCTAACTGCTATTAACTCATAGTAATCTTCAATTTCTTCTTCTACACTTTTTTTAACATCATCGATGTCATTTAAAAATGCACTTGTTTGATATACAATTGAAAATTCCCATTTTGTAGCTAGATATGATGCAGCTTTTAAGATAAATCTCTCTTTTTTGTACATAGTAGGATCATTTAAATACTCTTCAAACTTTTGTAAAAATACACCATTATCAATATCTTTTAATGAAGGAGATAACTTAGAAATTACCCATGAATTAATCTCTTTAGATTTCTTTTGTAAAGCTTTTCTAAACACATCTGGTCTAATATCAGTTACTACTATTCTTCTTAAGAACTCAAAAATACCAGCTTCAATTAGATGGGTATAATTTACATCTTTTTCAAGTTTAGCAATAAAAAATGCAATAATAAATTTGTGTGCTTGTTTGTCAAGTTCTACAAGTTCAACCATTCTTGGATAATCATTCCATCTTTGAATTGAAGCACTTGAAAATATATAGTCTATAATTTTAGGATTTATCAATTTTTATCCTTCTTGTTTTTATCACTATCGTCAAAAAACATCATTTTTTTACCAAGAAGTATTAATGCTAGAACAACTAGCATCATTAAATATACTTCCCATTCTTCTCTCATACTATTAAGCTCTACAGCTTCCCATTTTGCTTAAGGCATTTATTTTTTCAACTCTACCTTCATGTCTTCCACCTTCAAAACTAGCTTCATTCCATGAATCAATAATAGCTTCAACCATTCCATATCCAGATACTCTTTCACCTAAACAAATAACATTAGCATCATTATGCTCTCTTGCCATTTTTGCAGAGTATTCATTGTGACATAGTGCAGCTCTAATACCATCAAATTTATTTGCAGCCATAGACATACCAATACCTGAACCACAAATTAAAATACCCTTTGAATTTTCATTTGCTAATACATTTTCACAAACTTTTGCAGCAAAATCAGGATAATCCACTCTATCTTTTGTATTTGGGCCTAAATCTATAACTTCATGACCTCTTGCTTCAAAAAGCTCTTTTACATAGGCTTTTATATCAATTCCAGCGTGGTCAGCTCCTATAAAATACTTCATTAGTAAATTCCTTTTTCGTGATTAGTTTTTATGTTTTCATCTATATTTTTTTCTAAAGTTTCAACTGTTTTAAACATTCTGTTCCATCTAACTTTATAGTCATCATCCCAAGAAAAGTAAATAAACCAAGGTTTTCCTACAATATGTTTGTATTGAACAGTTCCCCAAAATCTTGAATCATTTGAGTGATCTCTATTATCACCCATCATAAAAAATTCACCTTCTGGAATTTTTATTGGCATCATATTAAATAAAGCTTGTGGATTATATCCATTGTTTGAAACAGTGGGATCATTGTGAATTCCTTGATGCTCTTCTTTATATGGATTAACTACCCATGATTTACCAGCAAATTTTACAATTTGTTCTTTTTTGTAGTTTTTTGTGATGTATTCTTCACCTTCACTAAAGTGAATTAAAAGATTTTTATCAACCATAGCAACTAAATCCCCACCAGTTGCTACTAATCTTTTAACATAATGTATAGCGTCATTTTTTGGGTATCTAAATACAACTATATCACCTCTTTGTGGTCTTGGACCTTCTATTAAGTGTCCATTATCATTAAAATCAGGTAAGATTTTTACTTCAAGCCAAGGAATTCTAGGAGTTGGTACACCGTATGAATATTTTTTTACAAAAAGCATATCACCAATTAGTAGTGAATTTTTCATACTACCACTTGGAATTACAAAAGCTTGCGCTACAAAAAATATAATACCCAATACTATTATAAGTGTACCAGTCCACGATGTAGACCAGTTGTATATTCTTTTTAGCATTATTTGCTTTCTCTTTTCTCTCTTAAAGTTGCAGCTTTAACTGTGTTTTTTAAAAGCATAGCAATTGTCATTGGTCCAACTCCACCTGGAACTGGTGTTATGTGTGAACATTTATCTTTACAGTCGTTAAAGTCAGCATCACCAACTAATTTTCCTGTATCAAGTCTATTTATTCCCACATCAATTACAACAGCATTATCTTTTATCATATCTGCGTTAAGCATTAAAGGAACACCAACTGCTATTACTACAATATCTGCAGCTTTTGTATGTGATGCTAAATCTTTAGTTCTACTATTACATACAGTTACAGTTGCTTTTGCGTTTGTTAAAAGTGAAGCCATAGGTTTTCCAACTATATCAGATGAACCAATAACAACTACATTTTTACCGCTTAATTCAATTCCATATTCATCAAACATTCTCATTACACCAAATGGAGTAGCAGGTAAAAATGAATCAAGGTTTGATACCATTCTTCCCACATTGTATGGATGGAATCCATCAACATCTTTTAAAGGATCAATTGCTTCTAAAACAACTGTTGTATCAATATGTTTTGGTAATGGCAATTGAACTAAAATACCATCAAGTTTAGGGTTTTTGTTCATCATTGCTATAGTATCAAGTAGTTCTTCTTGAGTAATAGAATCAGGCATTTCATGTACTACAGAATATATACCTGCATTTTTACAAGCTTTAGCTTTACTTGCAACATATGTAGCACTTGCTGCATCACTTCCAACTAAAATAACAGCTAATCCTGGAGTTATATGTTTTGCTTCAACTAAAGCTGCAACTTCAACTTTCACTTCTTCTTTGATTTTTGCTGATAATTCTTTACCATCTAATAGAGTCATGGGATAAACCTTTTATAGAGTATTATTTTTAAGATATTGTACTTAAAATTCAATTATAAAAAAGTTAAATTCTTTATGTGCTCAAAGTACATATAAAGTGTTTAAACAAATATTTATAAAACTTTCAGTAAAATCCGCTTTCAAATTTAATAAAAGGAAATGTTTATGTTAGAGGGTATCGCAAGAGATAGTATGACAAAACAAGCAACTAAAACTCTTAGAAGAGATGGTTACTTAATCGCAAATATCTACGGAAAAGGTTTAGAAAACGTTGCAGCTGCATTCAAAAAAAATGCATTCATCAAGTTTTTAAAAAACAAAACTACATTACCATTCGATGTTAATGTTGAAGGTAAAACTTTTAAAGTTGTAGTACAAGAGTACCAAAAGTGTCCATTAACTTCTGATTTAGTTCACGTTGATTTAATGGTTGCACAACCAGGTGTTAGAGCATCTTATAGAGTTCCAGTTAAAACTACAGGAACACCTAAAGGTCTTAAAAACAAAGGTTTATTAATGGTTAACCACCAAAGAGTTGCAGTTAAATGTACACTTGAAAACTTACCAAATGACATCACTTTAGATGTAACTAACTTAGATACTGGAAACAATATCTTAATTAGAGATATTGATTTTGGTGAGGGTGTTGATTGTTATTTAGACCCAAGAGTACCAGTTGCTGGTGTAATTAAAGCTAAGTAATTTTACTTTAATATGCATTTAGTAGTTGGCCTTGGAAATATCGGTGAAAAATACGAATTAACAAGACACAACGTAGGATTTATGGTCATTGATGAAATGACCAAAAATCTTACAACTTCAAATATAAATAAATCAAACTTCCATTCTACACTTTCAAAATCAGGTTATAACCTTTTTTCAAAACCTACAACTTATATGAATGATTCTGGACGAGCAGTTAATGCTATAAAAGAGTATTATAAAATTGAGCTAGAGAATATTATTGTTATTCATGATGATTTAGATTTACCATTTGGTGCAGTTAAATACAAAATAGGTGGTGGTCATGGTGGACATAATGGTCTTAGATCATGTGATGCACACATGGGTAAAGAGTATATTAGGGTTAGAATAGGAATAGGCAAACCTCAAAACAAGAGTGATGTAGTAAATTATGTTTTAAATAATTTTTCAAAAGAAGAATTAAACAATTTAAAGGATATAATCTCACATGTGATTGATGCAATCAACGCCATAATTAGAGGCGATGAGTTAGCAGATGTGAAATCAAAATTTACTCTAAAGTAGTTTAATGTCGATACTTACAAAATATGTATTTAAAAAATACATTATTAATTTTTTAATAGTTTTACTTTCACTGCAACTATTCTTCATAGGAATAGATTTAATACAAAACTTTAAAGATCTACCATCATCAGCAAACTTAGTTATTTTATATATTTTATATTTTAGTTTTTTTACTTTTTCATTGGCTTTACCATTATCTTTGGTATTTGGATGGATAGTTACTTTAGTTATGTTTATCAAATCAAATGAATTTGTAGCCTTTAATGCCTTAGGAGCTACTAGAACTCAATTCATTAAACCTGCTATAATATCTTCACTTGTATTGATTATAACCCTCATAGGTCTTCAATTTACGCCATTAGCATACTCAGAAGAACAAAAAAATAAGATTCTTAAAGGTGAGTTTTTTTCGAGCACAAAAAATGATGTTTTTTTAAAATATAATGATAATTTTGTATATTTTAAAAAATTATTACCCTTACAAAAAAAAGCAGAAGAAGTATACATATTTAAAATACAAAATAATGACGTAGTTAAGACTACTTTTGCAAAAAATGCATACTTTCAAAATGATAAGTGGTATGTAGTTGATGCTAAAATTATTGATAAACCTGAAGAAATAGATATTACAAGTTCAAAAATAGAAATCACTAATGAAAAATTTTTATATACACTTGAAGGATTTAAGCCAAAAATTCTAAATAAAGTATATGAAGAGAAATCTGATTTATCTTTAAGTGATTCTATTTCTGCTCTTATATTATTTGGAAACCAAGGTATTAATACTGATAAGATTAGGGCATCTGTTTATAATCAAGTTTTAGTGCCATTTTTTATAATACCTTTGATGCTATTATTTTTTGTTTACAGTGCTTTAAACAATAGATTATTTAATGGTGGTAAATTTATTTCTTTATCTATTTTTAGTACTTTAATAGTGTGGGGTGTGTTTTTCTTACTGTTTAGATTTACAACAGGAGGCGTTATAGTGCCTGAAGTTTCATTACTGGCACCATTTATTTTATGGATAGTTGTATCTATGTTTATCTATCAAAGAAAATCATCTTTTTAATTTGGAGTTTGCATGAAAAATCATATTAAAGCTTACGGCTTAATTCCATATTTAAAAACTAAAAATGGTATAAGAGTCTTACTATGTAAAGGTGTCTCTAGTAAAGAAAAATGGGGATGTCTAAAGGGTGTTAAGCTAAAAAATGAAGATCCATATTTATGTGCACAAAGGGAAACTTTTGAAGAGTGTGGAATATATTTTCATACAGAGATTTTTGAAGATTACTTTGAGCAAATAAACTATGAAAAAGATATTGGTATTTGGACTGTAAATATAGAAAATATAGAAGATTTCGATAAATACTTTATAAATAATACTCTAAAATCAAACTATTTATCATGGGAAAATAGTAGTGTGAAGTTCTTTAATATAAAAGAATTACCACCATTAAAAAAGAAACAAAAGAAACTTATAAATGAAATTAAGGATTCTTTGAAAAGTAAGATTCAATTCCATTAGCAATTCCATTTGCTAATAATCTTTGATACTCTTTATTTACCAATCTAGCACTTTCTGTTGGATGTGAAATGTATCCTAATTCTATTAAAATCGATGGCATTTGAGCCCCAACTAATACCCAAAACGGTCCTTCTCTTACCCCTGAGTCTTTTACATTTTTATATTTTGTTCTTGTTTGATTTAACATTCCTGCTTGCACGTCTATTGCTAGTTTGTGTGAGGCTGTAATACGAGGTCTACTTAATGACTCTAAAAAGGCACTTTTAGTTGAGTTGCTCATTTGTCTAACATCTGACTTATTTTCTTTTGCAGCTACTCTCTTAGCTCTTTCACTTCTTGCCGGACTTAAAAAGAATGTTTCTATTCCTTGAACTTTATGAGCTTTAGCTTTTATAATAGAGTTTGCATGAATAGATAAGAAAATATCCGCGTTCTTTTTATTTGCTAGTTTTGTTCTATTATTAACTTTTATGAACCTATCTGTATGTCTTGTTAAGAATACATTTTTATAACCTCTACTTTTTAAAAGATTATATGTGTTTTTAGCTACTGCTAATACTACATGTTTTTCATATCGTTTTTTAGGTCCAACTCCACCTGCATCTTTACCACCATGACCAGCATCTATAACTATTACTTTATTTCTATGTGGACTTAAGTTTGAACCCGTTGAGGCTACTTGAAGTTTCTCTTTTTTTTGTAAATCTCTAAGTTTTACTACAAGGCTTCTTTTGTTTACTATATAAATAGTTTTAAATCTTGAATCATTTACAAAATCTACCCTTAATAAATTTTTGCTTTTTTGATATATAGTAACCTTATCTAAGTTTGGAATATCAAGCTTAATAGGATTTGCATATTTATATACACCTTTAATATCAAATCTATGTATATATTTACCCTTTGATCTTACTACTAAGTATTTGACCATGTTTTTATTAAAGTTTTTGTTAAATCTTACTGTTAGGCTATCTTGATCTGTATATATTTGTCTTATAGAATTTTTTGTATCAATATATTTATTGTTTGGTTTAAGTTTAGTTTGTTTTATTATTGGTTGTTTTTTTACTTCTTTTTCTTTAAGAACCACTTTACTTTTTGTATTACTTGGTAAGTTTGTAACTTTTATTACTACAGTTCTTTTATCTTGGATTTTATAATAGGTATCTATTTTCTTATTGTCTTTTAAAACAACTCTAAAAGTATTAGGTTTATATTGACCAACAGTAATTTTATCAAGACCATTCATACTAATAACAGTCTCTTTAGCTTTTGGGTAATAACCTTGAATATCAAACACATCTTTAAAACTATTTTTTGAATTTAATTCAAATTTTTTGATGTCTTTTTTTGTAATATCTTTATTAAAAGTAACAACTATTTCATTATCTTTAACAAAAATATTTCTTACAGGATATTTTGTTGAATCTTCTCTAGTATTATTTGAAGTTTTTGCAACAGGTTTAGTTAGTTTAGTAGATTTATCAACGTTTTTTGTAGTTTTTTTAATTTGATTTTGAGTTGATTCTAGTTTATTTCTATCAGGAGTTGTGTCTTTATTTAGTTTATCACCAATAGTGATTATTTTTTTTAGAGCGGTTATTTTTTTGTCGTCGTCTTTTTTAAGGACGGCTTTAAGATAATCCATTCTAGCTTGTTGATACTCTTTTTTTAGAGTATCATTTGCTAGAAGTGAATTTTGGAAAAATATTAAAATGGTAATTAAAAATATAAGCTTTTTAATAGTTTTACTCACCTGTTGTTAATTTTTCTATTAATTCCTTAACTGATATAAGTTTATTAATCTTGTACCCGTTAGAACCTGTAAAGAATAAACCAGTATCTTGATCTCCATTATATGCTGCACCTAATCTATCAGCTATACAATAACCAACAGCTTTTGCTTCAACACCTCTATTACAAGGAGCAACACAGTTAGAGATACATTGTACCTTTGGTGCTGTATTGTTTTGCATAGAAAAATGTAATTTAGTTTTAACAGATCTAGCTGGTAATCCAACTGGAGATTTACCTAATTTAATATCATCTTTTTCAGCATTAATTAACACTTCTTTTAAATTTTTATCTGCATCACACTCAAATGTACCAATAAATCTAGTTGCCATTTGTACACCTGTACAACCCATAGCAATAAATTTATCAATATCATTTTTATCCCATACTCCACCAGCTGCAATAATAGGTATATCTTCTCCCCAGTTTTTCGCTTCTTCAATTACAGGAGGTACGATGTTTTCTAGTTGGAATTCTTCTTTGAAACAATCTTCATATTTAAATCCTTGGTGACCACCACTTAAAGGACCTTCAACGATAACTGCATCTGGAATTTTTCCATACTTTTTCCATTTTTTACAAATAAGTTTTAAAGCTCTTGCACTAGAAACAATAGGAACTAAAGCTACATCTGGATAGTCTTTAGTAAACTCAGGCATGTTTGTTGGAAGTCCAGCTCCTGTGATAATAATATCAACACCAGCTTCACAAGCGTCTTTTACTACTCTACCATAGTCATTAATTGCATATAAAATATTACATCCAATTGGTGCATCACCACAAATTGCTCTTGTGTTGTTTATAATTTCAACTAAAGCAGCTTTTGAATAGAAGTTTGCTACATCTTTTGGCTTATCTTTTTTTGTAATTACTTGTACATTTTCAGACTTATTTCTATAATATCCTGTACCAACAGCAGATACTACACCAAGTCCACCTTCTTTACTTACATTTCCTGCAAGTTGATCCCAACTAATTCCAACACCCATTCCCCCTTGAATGATTGGGTGTTTTATTTCATGTTTTCCAATTTTCACTATTAGACCCTTATTTTATTACTATCTTAGCGAAACTTTTTTTACCTTTTTGTAAAATATATTCACCTGATTCTAAGTTTAATTTATCATCTGTTACTTTTTCTTGATTAAGTTTAACAGCACCTTGTTTTATATCTCTTCTTGCTTGTGATGTTGAGGCTACTATACCTGTATCAACTAACACTTGCCCAATCCAAATTCCACTTTCAAGTACAAACTCTTCAATGTCTGTTGGAATATCTTTTTTAGCAAATACTTTAGCGAATTCTGCCTTAGCAACTTCCCCTTGTCCTGCTCCATGGAATCTATCTACAAGCTCAATTGCTAAATTATCTTTAACAGTTTTAGGATGTAATGTTCCATTTTCAACACCATGTTTCATTTCTTCAATCTCTTTTAAAGACTTAGAAGACAGTAATTCATAGTATCTCCACATAAGCTCATCACTAATAGATAAAACCTTTCCAAACATATCAAATGCTTCATCAGTTACACCAATATAGTTATTTAAAGATTTAGACATTTTTTGAACGCCATCTAATCCTTCTAATATAGGCATCATTAAAACTGATTGTTGTTTTCCACAATTATACGCTTTTTGTAATGTTCTTCCCATTAATAAGTTGAACTTTTGATCTGTTCCACCTAATTCAATATCACTTTTCATAGCTACTGAATCATAACCTTGTAATAATGGATATGTAAACTCACTAACAGCAATTGGTGTATTAGATGCATATCTTTTTGAGAAATCATCTCTTTCAAGCATTCTAGCAACTGTTAAGTTAGAAGCTAGTGCAATCATTCCACCTGTTCCAAGTTCATTTAACCATGTAGAATTAAACATTACTTCTGTTTTTGATTCATCAAGAATTTTAAATACTTGTTCTTTATAAGATACAGCATTATCTTGAACTTGTTGAGATGTTAAAATCTTTCTTGTTTCACTTTTACCAGTTGGATCACCAATAGTTGCTGTAAAGTCTCCAATTAAAAACTGAACAATTCCACCAAATTTTTGGAATGTCGCTAGTTTTTGAATAAGTACAGTATGCCCTAAATGTAAATCTGGTGCAGTAGGATCAAATCCCGCTTTTACGTAGAAGTTCTCACCTGTTTCATAATATCTTTTAATTAGAAATTCGATTCTTTCTAAATCAATGATTTCAGATGTTCCCCTTTGAATTTCATTTAATGCTTCTTGTACTTTGTTTTCCATTAAATTATTTTCCTTATACTTAATTTTTATATGCATCTTTTTTTGAGAAAAATTCTATAACTTTTACCTTTTTCTCCATAAGTCTTCTAACTTCGTCTTTATTAGCTTTATTAATTTCAAATTCAATATCACAATATTGTCTGTATGAATGCTTTTGTCTTCCATAAT
>JBDNBT010000173.1:0-14405 GCA_039767755.1 Sulfurovum sp. | reverse complement strand
TCTAATAGATTTTTAAAGAAATCATTATTTAGTGTTCCAACATTTTGAGTAAATACTCCTATTTTAGAGTAGTTATAGTTAGCACCTAATGCTCTCATACCTCCTATTAAAACAGTCATTTCAGGAATGCTTAGTGTTAATAATTGAGCTTTATCAACTAATAACTCTTCAGCACTAAATGTATATTTTGACTTTTCATAGTTTCTAAATCCATCTGCAATTGGCTCTAAATATTGGAAAGACTCAACATCAGTTTGCTCTTGTGTTGAATCTGTTCTACCAGCTATAAATGGAACTTCAATATCAACTCCCACATCGCTAGCTGCTTTTTGAATAGCTACATTACCACCTAAAACAATTAAATCAGCAATAGAAACTTTCTTATTACTATTTGCATCATTAAACTCTTTTTGAATATCTTCTAATACTTTTATAGTTTGGTTTAGATTTAAATAGCTATTGCTTTCCCAATCTTTTTGAGGAGCTAATCTTATTCTAGCTCCATTTGCTCCACCTCTTTTATCTGAATCTCTATATGTACTTGCACTTGCCCAAGCTAATGAAGCTAAAGTTGATACACCAAGATTTGAATTTATAATTCTATCTTTTAAGTTTTTTACATCACTTTCATCAATTTGTTCATAATCAGCTTTTGGAATAGGGTCTTGCCAAATTAACTCTTCTTCTGGAACTTCTGGTCCTATATAATTTGATTTTGGTCCCATATCTCTATGTGTTAATTTAAACCAAGCTCTTGCAAAGGCATCAGCAAATTGGTCTGGATTTTCATGGAATCTTTTAGAAATTTCTCCATAAATTGGATCCATTTTCATAGCCATATCAGCTGTAGTCATAATTGTAGTAACTTTTTTACTTGAATCATGTGCTGCAGGTGCTAAATGTTCATCTTTAACATCTTTAGGTACCCATTGCCAAGCCCCTGCTGGTGATTTTGTTAATTCCCAGTCATATCCCAATAAAAGGTCAAAGTATTCATTATCCCATCTTGTAGGGTTTGGTGTCCAAGAGCCTTCGATTCCACTTGTAATTGTGTCATCACCTTTACCACTTAAAAATTTATTTAACCATCCTAAACCTTGAGCTACTATTCCTTCAGCTTCAGGTTCAGGTCCTACATTTTGGGCATCTCCAGCACCATGACATTTACCAAAAGTATGGCCACCTGCTGTAAGAGCAACAGTTTCTTCATCGTTCATGGCCATTCTTTTGAATGTTTCTCTAATATCTAAACCTGATTGAATTGGATCAGGTTCACCATTTGGACCTTCAGGATTAACATAAATAAGTCCCATTTGAACAGCTGCTAAAGGATTATCTAATTCTTCTCTTTTATCTTTATCAGAGTATCTTTTATCTCCAAGCCATTGTGTTTCTTTACCCCAGTAGATATCTTCTTCAGGTTCCCAAACATCACATCTTCCACCTGAAAAACCAAATGTTTTTAGACCCATTGACTCTACAGCAACATTTCCAGCAAGTATCATTAAATCAGCCCATGAAAGTTTATTTCCATATTTTTGTTTAATAGGCCAAAGTAATCTTCTTGCTTTGTCAAGGTTTGCATTATCAGGCCAAGAGTTTAAAGGTGCTAATCTTTGAGAACCTGTAGCCCCTCCACCTCTACCATCACCTGTTCTATATGTTCCTGCACTATGCCAAGCCATTCTTATGAATAATGGACCATAATGACCATAATCAGCAGGCCACCAATCTTGTGAATCAGTCATTAAATCTTCTAAGTCTTTTTTTAATTGTGTATAATCTATTTTTTCAAACTCTTTTTTATAATCAAAGTCAACTCCTAAAGGATTAACTTTACTTGAATGTTGAGATAAAATTTTTAAATTTAATTGATTTGGCCACCAATCTTTATTTGTAGTACCTTCATTTTTTACCATAGGATTTGATTTTCCAAATCCAAAAGGACATTTTCCAGCCATAACTTCTCCTTTGCTATTAGTTTTTTATTTTAAATTATTCTAATAACAATCTTACTCCTGTTAAAGTTAATAATTTATAAATATAACTTATTATAGGAAAATTTTTTTCCTTTATTTGTATCTTTAAATCAATAATACTGTTATAATTAAAAAGACAAGAAAACTAATAGGAAAATAAATGATAACAAGCAATATTTTAGAAAATTTAAATTTCAATGATAAAAAACCTTCAATATCTGTACTTTTTGAAAGTAGTTTTTCAAAGGAAATAAGAATACTTTTAAAAGAAAATCAAATTATGAAAGAGCATAAAACTCCTTTTGCAATTGTTGTAGAAATTTTTGATGGAGATATTGATTTTGGTGTAAATGGAAAGATTCATAAATTAAAAAAAGGTGATATTTTAACTTTAAATGGGAATATACCCCATGATTTAAAAGCAAATAAAGATAGTATTATTAGATTAACATTAAGTAAGCAAGATAGTTTTAATAGGGTTCAGGGTGTGTTAAAACTTTAGTTAAAATTTTACTAAAGTTTCAACTCTTTTAAATTCATTAATAATATCTTCAATGTTTTCAGTTCCAACTGAAATTCTAAGTAAATCTTTAGGAAGTCCAATTTTATTTAAAAACTCTCTTCCTTCTTGAGTTTGAAGATAATCATAGTGTGCTAAATAAGTATAAGGCATAAGAAGTGTGAATTCTGTTCCTAAACTTGGTCCTTTTGCAAAATTAAACTCATCATAGATTTTTTGGAAATCTTTTGTAAAAGTTATAGAAATAACTCCCACATAATCATCATGGTTTTTAGCTATTTTTAGAAAGTTTTCTTGATTTTCTTTGCTTTGACATGAATAGATTTTATCTATAATAGGACTTGTTTGTAAATACTGCACTAGTTTTTCAGTATTTGAACTTATAGTTTTAATTCTAGCTTCATAATCTTGTATTTCTAAAGCTAATCTTTGAATATCTTTTATATATGGAGTATCTGGATGTTTGAAGAACTCTTCACTTATATGAGATATTTTTGAGTTTTTATTTAAAATAACTGTACCCATTAAAACATCTGCATTTCCACTAGCAAATTTTGTAAGTGATTCTACAAAAATATCTCCATATGGAAGTAAATCACAAATATATGGAGTAGCAAAAGTGCTATCTATAATAAGAGCAATATTATATTTATCACAAAGTTCTCGAAGTCTTGGTAAGTCAGTGCAAGCTAAAAGTGGATTTGTAGGTATTTCAGTTATGATACTTGAAACTTGGAAACCATGAGTTTGTAAATACTCTTCTAAAATATTAAGATTTTTTACATCTAAAAACTTTTTTATTCTTTCATAATAGTGATCAACTATATTCATAGTATCAAGATATAACCATCCTAGTTGAATGATGATTGTTCTTCCATTTTTTGCACCAATACTTTTAGCACCCTTAATAGCTGAATAAACCGCATTCATACCTGATGGGGCTAAAGATACATTTGATGATGGTTGATTATATGCTTTTGCTAAACTGTTTATCACAACATCTTTTGCATCATTTTTTTCATATAAGTTTTCATCTTGTTTGCTATCTAATAATCCAATATCAAACAAATAATCCTCAGCCAATCTTGAAGATAAGTTATACCCAACATGTTGAATAAACTGTAAAACTTTTTTTAGTTGTCTGCTATTTTTTCGCACCAAAATTACACCAAAAGGTTCGTTGATGTTTTCATCGAAATATGGAATTTTATTGTAAATATAATACTTGTGTGCAACAACATCAACAGCTTTTTTAGATGAAAGTAAAACTACTTCAAAATAATCAGGCACTTGATATTTTACTTTAATATGCTGTGCTAAGATTTTTAAATATGGATGCATAACAAATCTTGGGTATGCACTCTTTATCTTTTCTAAAATTTGGGGAGTTTGTTCTTCATAATCAATAACATCTTGCAGTTTTGGCATAGAAACAGAAACTGCATGGATGTTGTTTTGTGGAAGAGTTTGTCCACATGTTATTGGCTTGAAAACTGAATCGTTCATATACTATTTTACTGCTTGTTTAATATCTTCTATTAAATCTTCAACACTTTCTAAACCAATTGAAAATCTAACTGTACTATCAGCTATTCCAATAGCAGCTAACTCTTCTTTTGTAAAACTTGCATGGGAAATCTTTGCTGGAATTTCAAATCTAATATCAGGACTTCCAAATGAACATTTTTCACCAAATATTTTAGTGTTTTCAATAAATTTTTCAGCTAATTCAATACTATTAAAATCAACACAAAATACCCCAGGGATATATTTCATTTGTTTTTTCGCTAATTCATATTGTGGGTGTGACTTTAAAGCAGGGTGGGTAACTTTTACTATGTAATCTTGCTTTTCTAAGAATTCTGCGATTTTTATAGAGTTATTTTGATGTTCTATCATTCTTATTTTTAAAGTTGGAATACCTAAACTTATTAAGAATACATCCATAGGATTTTGACTTCTACCATGTGCATTTGCATAGTAATGAATTTGTTGAGCAAGCTCATCTGTTTTTGCAGCAATAGCACCAGCAACTACACTTCCGTGACCTGAGATGTATTTAGTAGTTGAAAATAAAGAAAAGTCAGCTCCTAAATCAAGTGGTTTTTGAGATATAAAAGTAGCTAAAGAATTATCAACAGCAAAAAGGGCATTGTATTTATGTGTGATATTTGCCACTTGTTCTAAATCAATTATTTTTAAACCAGGATTTGTAGGACTTTCACATAAAACTAAATCTATGTTGTTATTGCTTAAAATATTTTCTAATTCATCTTCTTTTGTAAAGTCAGCAAAATGAACATTTACATTGTATTTATCTTTAAATATTTTTAAAAGTCTAAATGTTCCACCGTAACAATCAGCTTCAACTAAAACAGATGAATTAGCTTTTAAAACTGTTTCAAATAAAAGAGCAACTGAAGCAATACCTGTATGCGTACATACGCAACCAGCTGCATTTTCAACTTCTGTAAATAGGTTTTCTAACATCTCTCTTGTAGGATTATCACTTCTTGTATAGTCATAAATTTTTCCATTTTCACCATTAGAACCTTGTTTTTTTAAATCAAATGTTCCTGTGTTATAAATTGGAAAATGTGATGCTCCACTTGGATCTTTAAAGGGTGCAAATTTTGTAAGGTGACTAAGAGATGTTTCAATGTTCATAATATGGCCTATTTTTTATTGGGATTATAACTAATTTTTTATAAATAAAATTAACATGTAAAAACTAATGTGTAAAAACTAAAACAGGACAAGATTTATCCTCTTTTATGTTTTCTTTAGATAATCTTCACTAAAAAATACAATAAATTATTAAAAAGAATATATTATGAAATTAGATGAATTAGAAGTAAATATAGATTATTTTCAATTTGATGAAAATTTATATGAAAAATTACAAGCAACACCTTTACAAAATCCTATGTTAGTTTCATATAACAAAAAAGCATGCGATTTAATAGGTTTAGATTACAAAGAGTGTGAAACAAAAGATTTTTTAGCTTTTATAAATGGTGAAAAACTTTTAAAAGGATGTGTGCCATATTCAACTGTATATTCAGGACATCAATTTGGCTATTATGTACCAAAGTTAGGTGATGGTAGAGCAATAAACTTAGGTAGTATTAATAACTGGCATTTACAAACAAAAGGTTCAGGACTTACAAGATATTCAAGACAAGGGGATGGACGAGCAGTATTAAGATCATCTATTAGAGAATATATAATGAGTGAAGCTATGCACGCCCTTGATATTCCTACAACTAGAGCTTTAGCAATAATTGACTCAGATACATATGCCCATAGGGAATGGAATGAAGAGTCATGTTCAATTGTAATGAGAATGAGCCCATCATGGGTTAGAATTGGTACTTTTGAATACTTTGCACAAATTAAAAATGCTAAAAATGCTAAAGAAAATCTAACTTTACTTGCAAATTATGTAATAAAGCAAAGCTATGCACACCTTGAAAATGAAGAAAATAAATATGAAAAAATGTATTTTTCATTAGTTGATAAAACAGCTGAACTTATAGCAAAATGGCAAGCCTATGGATTTCAACATGGGGTTATGAATACGGATAATTTTTCAATGGCAGGATTAACTATAGATTATGGGCCATTTGCCTTTATGGACTATTTTGAAAAGCATTGTATTTGTAATCATACAGACGCTGAAGGTAGATACTCATACAATAATCAACCCTATGTAGCAAGATGGAATTTAGAAGTCTTAGCCCATGCAATGAATGAATTAGTACCAAAAGAAAAACTTCTTGAATACTTAAATACCTTTTTCCCTCAACATGAAAATGTTTACTTACAACTTATGAGTAAAAGAGTTGGTCTTGATCCTATTAAATCAAGTGATAATAACTTAAATTTAATCATTGAATTATTAGGGGCATTGGAGTCTGCAAAAATAGATTACAATGTGTTTTTTTATAAACTTACTAAGTTAAAATCATTTGATGATATTAGTTCTGTGGTAGATATAGCAATGTTTAGGGATCCATTAATTTCGTGGTTTGAATCTTATAAAAAGATATGTGAAGAACAAAACAGTAGTTTTGCTTCAAGATTTGAAATAATGAAAAAAACAAATCCAAAGTATGTAATAAAAAACTATATGCTTCAAGATGCCATAGAATTAGCCCATGAGCATGATTTTTCTTTAGTAAATGATTTATTAGAAATCGCTCAAAATCCATTTGATGAACATGAAAAATATGAAAAATATGCCCAATCTACTCCAAACGAACACTCAAACATAAAATTATCATGTTCTTCGTAGTATAATGAAACAAATAATATAAAGGTGTTTAAATATGGCTTTTTATAAATCTTGCGGTGCTGCCCTTGAAGTTACAGGATCTTGTCATCTAATTGAAATAGGTAAAATAAAAATTTTAGTTGACTGTGGAATGTTTCAAGGTCAAGAGAGTTTTATGAATTTTGATGAATTTCCTTTTGATCCTTCTGAGATTAACTATCTTATTTTAACCCATGCCCACATTGATCATATAGGAAGAGTTCCTTTATTATTTAATAAAGGCTTTACTGGACATATTATTTCAACAAAGTCTACATTTAAAATTGCTACTTTAATGCTAAAAAATTCAGCGGGTATTTTACAGACAAAAGAAGAAAAACTATATAGTTTAGATGATGTATATGGAGCTTTAAAACTTTTTGATTCATTTTTAGAAAATGAAGAAGTTATGATTTTAGAAGGTGGAGTTAAATTAGTTTTTAAAAATGCTGGACATATTTTAGGTTCTGTTAGTGCTAAGTTGGAGTTTTTAGAAGATGGAATTAAAAAAGGAATTATTTTTTCAGGGGATATTGGTCAAAAACATAGAATTATAAGTTCACCTGTAGAGTATTGGGATAGTGCGGATTATTTGTTTATTGAGTCTACTTATGGTTCATCTTTACATGAAGATATTGAAATATCTATTGAAAGTTTTAAAACACAAATTATGGATACGATTAAACAAAAATCTGTGATTTTAATTCCTTCATTTGCATTAGAAAGAACACAAGAGGTATTATTCTTATTAAGACAAATGAGCTTAGAAGGCAAACTAGAAAATATTCCTGTATTTTTAGATTCACCCTTAGCAATAGATGTTACAAAAGCATTTGTTGAATTTCCTGAGTTATTTTCTAAAGAAGTAAAAGAAATAATCTTAAATGGTGATAATCCTTTTGAGTTTAAAGAATTAGAAAAAACATATACAAAACAAGAGTCTCTAAACATCTGCACTGTGAACCATCCTAAAATAATAATTGCAGGGAGTGGTATGTGTGAAGGTGGAAGAGTTGGATACCATTTAGAAAAGTATGCAAAAAATCCAAATAATCTTATACTTTTTGTAGGTTTTCAAGTAAATCATACTATTGGAAGAAAAATATCAACAAAAAACAATGAAGTAGAGCTTAATGGAAAAAAAATAGAAATAAATGCAAAAGTTAGTAAGGTAAGTGGTTTTTCTTCCCATGCTGACCAAAAAGAATTAATTAACTGGATTGAAGCAATAAGAGGACTAGATTGCATATATTTAGTCCATGGGGAAGAGCCTCAACTTAATACTTTGAAAAAGAAAATAAAAACGGAACTAAATAACAAAGCCCATGTTGTAAAATATTTAGAATCAATACATTTATAAAATAATAGGATAAAAAATGAACGGACAAAAAAGAATCAATGTAAAACAAGGCTTAACTGTAAACATAGTTTTAAAACAAGACCAAAGAAGTGGTAAACTAACAAAAGGTGTAGTTAAAGATATCTTAACAAATTCTCCAAGCCATCCCCATGGTATAAAAGTAAGACTAAATACAGGGGAAGTTGGTAGAGTACAAGAAATATTATAGAAATATCAAAATAAAACTGACCAATGGTCAGTTTTTAAATATAATTTAAGCTGTTATCTTATAAACTCAAAAAGTATTTGACCGAACGTCAGTCAAGACAAAAGTCAATAATATATTTTAAGGTATTTTTATGAGTCCTCGAAAAGTAAATAAAGAACAAAAAAGAAGGGAAATAGCCCTTGCTTGCTTTGATTTAATTCATGAAATAGGTATGAAAAAAATTACTGTATCAACTGTTGCTCAAACAGCTGGTATTGGTAAGGGTACGGTTTATGAATATTTTGAAAATAAAGATGATATTATTTTTGAAATTATAAATATGCATATAGAACACCATCACAACAAATTTTTAGAATTAATAAAAGATGTAAAATCAACAAGACAAAAGGTATTTCACTTTTTGGATTTTGTAATGATTGATAGTGAAGAAAATATGCGTCATTTTAATGGATATAAAGAATATCTCTCAATAGTTCTTTCAGATGAAAATAAGAGTATGAAGCAGTTTAATACAAATTGCCACTTATTTTTTGAAGGAAAACTAAAAACTATCATTGAAGATGGTATTAAAAATAAAGAAATATCACCAAACTCTATAGAATTTATTGATTCAATAATGGCCTTTGAAAAGGGTGTAGCACTACAAAAAATGACACAAGAAAATTTTAATAGTTATGATATTTGTGAAAAATTTATAAATAATTTATTTAATATATTGGAGTTGAAAAAATGATTTCTCAAAAGTATAGACAAGTAGTATTTGCCTTTTGTATGTCATTTTTAATGAGTTTTATTATGAGTATGATTATTACATACATTAATTTAGGTTTTATAGATGGATTTGTTATGCAGTGGATGGAAGCTTGGATTAAAGCTTTTGTATTTGCATTTCCAATTATTTTAGTTGTTGCACCACTTGTGCACAAAATTACAAACAAGTTAGTTATTAAGGAATAAAGTTGAAAAAGTTAATTTATATTTTAATGTTTATGGGTGTTTCTATGTTTGCAGCTGGAAAGCCTGCTTTAGTTGAAACAACTAAAATAGTAATGGGTGAAGTAAATCCACTTCAAGAGTTTATTGGAACTTTAATGTTTGAAAAAAAGTCAAACTTAGCAGCTCAAAATTCAGGTTTAATACAAAAAGTTAATTTTAAAGTTGGGCAAAGTATTAATGCTGGTGAAACTTTAGTAAAAGTTGATACAGAAGTTTTAGAGGCTCAAATTGATTCTGCTAATGCAAATTTAAATATAGCAATAAAGCAAGAAGAAAATTCTTCAAAAGATTATGAAAGATATAAAAAACTTTTAGAAACAAAATCTATTACCCAAAAAGAGTTTGATGATGCACTTTTAAAATCAAAAGAATCTTCAAGTAACGTAACAGCCCTAAAAGCAAAACTAAAAGAGCTAAAAATTCAAAAAGATAAAAAAGATATAAAAGCACCATTTAATGGAGTTATTGTTAAAGAAGATGTTGAAATTGGTCAATGGGTAAATGCAGGTTCTAGTATAGCTACTTTAGTTAATACAGCTGAGGTTTCATTTATGTTTAATGTACCTTTAAATGTGGCAAACGCTTTAAAAGTTGGTGATATTTATGATGTATCTATAAATAATAAAATTATAAAAGCAAAAATTGATGCTGTAATTCCAAATGGTGATAAGTTAACTAGAACTTTTCCTGTTAAATTTGTAGCTACTATTAAAGATGACTTTGTTTATGAAGGGCAAGAAGTTACAGTTAAACTTTCAAAAAATGCCAAAAAGCAAGCTTTAATTTTACCAAGGGATGCTGTTATTAAAAGATTTGGTATGGATGTTGTATTTGCAATTGATGATAAAAACATAGCAAATATGATTCCTGTTAAAATAGTTGGATATATGGGTAAAAAAACAGCAGTTGCTGCCCAAGGTCTTGTTGAAGGTATGGATATTGTTTCTAAAGGAAATGAAAGAGTTTTCCCTAAAATGCCTGTAAAAATTTTAAATAAATAGGATAAGAAATGGATTTAATTAAATTTTCCATTAAAAATCCTGTAACTATTATTGTATCTGTACTTATAGTAGTATTATTTGGATTTTTATCATTAACAAAACTACCGTATCAATTAACTCCAAGTGTAAGTAAACCTGAAATAAAAGTTACTACAAATTGGGGTGGAGCAACGCCTTATGAAATTGAAAGAGAGATAATTGAAGAGCAAGAAGAGGCTTTAAAAAGTTTAAATAACTTAGTTGAATATGAATCATCATCAAAAGATAATTATGGTGAGATTACTTTAACTTTTAAATTAGGAACAGACTTAAGAGCAGCACTTCAAGATGTATCAAACAAACTAAATGAAGTTAGTTCATATCCTACAAATGTAGATGAACCTATCATTGAAACAGCAAACGCAAGTCCTGTTATTTGGATGATGTTACAAACTCTTGATGATAATGAAACACACATAGATAATTATAAAACATTTTTTGAAAATGAAATAAAACCTGCAATTAGAAGAGTAAACGGTGTAGCTTCTACTATGGGTGGTGGAGGAAGAGAACAACAAATGCAAGTTGTTTTTGATACTACTAGATTAGCTAGTTATGGACTAACGATTAATCAAGTTATAAATACTTTACAGCAACAAAATGTTGATATTTCTGCTGGTATTCAAAACCTTGAAAGACGTTCTTATAGAATTAGAACAGTAAGTAAGTTTACCAAAATTCAAGATATTGAAAATGTAATCTTAATTTCAAATAGAGATCAAAAAGTAAGTTTAAAAGATGTTGCAAAAGTTGAATTAGGACTTGAAACTGCTAGTACAGTTGCAATGTTCTTAGGAAAAGATGGTATTTTCTTAGGTATTCAACCAAGTAGTGATGCAAATATTGTGGCACTAACTAATGAAGTTGAAGCAGTAGTAAATGAACTAAATGCTGGACTTTTAAAAGAAAATGGCTTAAAAATACAATGGCTATATGACCAAAGACCATATATAGTTGGATCTGTTGATTTAGTACAACAAAATATTATGATAGGTGGTATATTAGCAATTATTGTTTTAATTACTTTCTTAAGAAGTATATCTCCAACTGCTGTTGTTTCTGTTGCTATTCCTATTTCTATTATTGGTACATTTATTGTCTTATCTTTAATGGGAAGAAGTTTAAATACTATTTCATTAGCAGGTATCTCCTTTGCTGTTGGTATGCTCGTAGATGCTGCTATTGTTGTTCTTGAAAATATAGATAGACACAGAAAAAATGGTGATAGTATAAGTGAGGCTGCTTATAAAGGTACAAAAGAAGTATGGGGTGCTTTAATTGCATCTGCATCTACTACTATTGCTGTTTTCTTACCAATTATATTCTTAGAAGATGAAGCTGGTCAGTTATTTAAAGATATTGCAATTGCTGTAACTGCTGCTGTTACTTTTTCACTTTTTGTATCTATATCTGTTATTCCTATGTTATGGAAAAAGTTCGCAAGTTTTTCAAAAGCAGAACCAAAAGATGCGGGGGCTATTGCTAATTTTGGTCATAAAATAGTTGACTTTATCATGTCAATTGTAGAATTGTCTTTAAAAAATTTAGTTACTAAGTTAGTGACTATTATTTCACTTGCAGTATTTTCTGTAAGTACAATTTATATATTGTTCCCAAAATTAGAATATTTACCACAAGGAAATAAAAACCTTATTTTTAATATTTTGATTACACCACCTGGATTATCATACCAAGAGAGATATGATATGGGTGCTTATTTAATGAAAGGAATAGAACCACATGTTAATCAAGATGTTGGTGATATTCCAGGTTTAAGTAGGGCGTTTTTTGTTTCATTTGGTGATTTCAATTTATTTGGTGGAACATCAATGCATGAAGACAGAGCTAAAGATTTAATTCCTATGTTTGCTCCTCTTGTAAATTCTATGCCATCTATTTTTGGTGTATCTTTACAGTCAGGTGTATTTGAAAGGGGAATTGGTGAAGGTAACACTGTAAATGTTGATATTAGTGGTGAAAAAATTGAAGATATAGCAAATATCGGTGCTCAAATATTTGGTGCAGCTAGGGGTGCTTTACAAGGTGCTCAAGTAAGACCTGTACCATCTGTTGAACTTCTTTACCCAGAAGTAAGAATAAAACCTGATTACAATGCATTAAAAGCTTTAGGAATGAGTTCTCAAGACTTAGGTATAGCTGTTGATGTTCTAATGAGCGGTAGAAAAATCGGTGATTATGAGCAAGATGGTAAGAAGAAAATTGATTTAGTATTAAAAGCTAATGATGAGTATATTCAAACACCTGAAGACATTATGAATTCTCAAATTACTTCACCAAATGGTTCTTTAGTTCCTGTTTCAAGTTTAGCTACATATGAAAGTACAACGGGTATTAGTGAAATTAGACACTTAGATGGAAAAAGAACTATTACTTTACAAATTACTCCACCTCAAGGTATGACTATTGATGAAGCCATGAAAAGTGTTGGTGGTTTATTGGCTGGTTTAGAGAAAAAAGGTGTCATAAATGACAGTGTTAATATAAATATATCAGGTACAGCTGATAAATTAAGTGAGACTATTGGTTTATTGTCTATGAATTTTATTTTAGCTTTAGTGATTATTTACTTACTTATGTCTGCACTATTTGGTAACTTTGTATACCCAATTGTAATTATGTTTACAGTTCCTTTAGCAACTGCTGGTGGGTTTATTGGACTAGCTTTAACTAATTCATTTATAGCTACACAGCCTTTGGATATTTTAACTATGTTAGGGTTTATTATTCTTGTGGGAATTGTTGTAAATAATGCAATTTTAATTGTGCACCAAAGTTTAAATTATATTAAAAATCATGGAATGGAACATAAACAAGCGGTTATTGAAGCAACAAGAACTAGAGTTAGACCAATATATATGAGTTCTTTAACTTCAATTTTTGGTATGTTGCCACTTGTACTTGTGCCAGGTCCTGGTAGTGAATTTTATAGGGGATTAGGTTCTGTTATTACAGGTGGATTAGCCTTTTCAACTATCTTTACAATCTTTGTAACACCAGCTATTTTAATGTTTGTGATAAAACTTGAACAAAAAGTTGCAAAGAAAAAAGAAAAAAACAAAGCATAGGAAATAAATATGAATAAATTTTTTAAAACAACACTTGTGGCTACTTTTTTAGCCACAAGTTTACAGGCTTTAAATATAGATGAAGCTGTACAAATAGCACTTAAAAATAACCAAGATATGTTAAATAAAAATTTAGATGTTGATATTTCTAAGAAGAATAAATCAATAGCTAAATCAAGTTTTTTACCAAAGGTAGATATTAGTTATAATTACTATAACTACAATAAGCTAACATCTTCACAATCTTATGATGAAACAGGAACTCTAAGTTCAGCTATTTCATATAATTTGTTTAATGGTTTTAAAGATATTTCAAACTATGAAATTGCAAATTTAGATTTTAAATCATCAAAGCTATATCTTAAAAGTTTAAAGTTTGATACGATTTTAAATGTAAAAATTGCATATGTAAACTATTTAAATGCTTCAAATACAAAAGATACATTTGAAGCTCAATATGAACTATTTAAAAAACAAGTAGAAGATTCAACAGCTAAATATGAGCAGGGATTATTAGCAAGAAATGATTTACTTCAAGTTCAAGTAAATATGTCTAATTCTTTACAAAACCTTGTAAAAGCAAAAGCAAATGTTCAAATTGCATCTTTAGAATTATCAAATATTTTAGGTGGCTATGATTTATCAAATGAAACTATAGAAAAATTATCACCTACTGCTATAAAAGATTTTAAAGTAGCAAATACTTCAATAGATAATAGAAGTGAATTAAAAGCTTTAACTTATAGTCTTGAAGCTTTAGAAAAAAACAATACAGTTATTAATAGTGCTTTTTATCCAAAAATTGATGGTAGTTTTTCAAAAAACAACTATTATGCAGACTCTGCATTTGGGAGATATGACAGTGGTGTTGATGAACAAAATATAGCTAGTGTTAGTTTAT
>JBDNBT010000172.1:0-6606 GCA_039767755.1 Sulfurovum sp. | reverse complement strand
TATTATAATATTATAAGAATTTAAAATATTTATGCTATACTTCTGAAAATTTATTCAAGGATTAAACTTATGATATTAAGAGAAAAATTCTCTCCTACGTGTTTTCTAGCAGCTTTAGGTGCTGGTGGATTATCTGTATCTTTTTTTATGTATTTAATGTTTTTAGTACCACACCCTAAAACTCCAATGGCAACATTTGATTCTGTTTATCCAGCACTTTTAAAAGGTGATTGGTTATCTTTTGTAGTTGCTATTGCTTTAGTGTTTATATTAGTATTTGCTTTTTTTCACTTTAAACTTTTGATTTTCAATACAAAACAATTTTTATTATTTAAAAAAAGTGGAAAATTTAAAGAACTTATTGGTACTAATGCAGAAATTAGTCTTATGGCACTGCCATTAACTTACACAATGACTATAAATGTATTTTTTGTTTTGGGTGCAGTTTTTGTTCCTAGTTTATGGGATATTGTTGAGTATCTTTTTCCTTTTGCACTAATTGGATTTATAGTTACTGGTTTCTTTGCTTTAAAGATATTTTTTAATTACTTCACAAGTGTTATGATAAAAGGTAACTTTAACTTTGAGCAAAACAATAACTTATCTCAAATGATTTCTATCTTTGCTTTATCTATGGTAGCAGTTGGATTTGCAGCACCTGCTGCTATGAGTCATAACTTAACAGTTAATGCAATAGGTTTTTTTGGGGCTATATTCTTTGCTTCTTTAGCTTTACTTTTAATATTTATTAAACTAACTATGGGAATAAAAAACATCTTCCAAAGTGGTATTTCAATTGAAGCTGCACCATCACTATGGATAATAATTCCTATTTTAACTTTATTAGGTATTACTTTTGTTAGACTAAGCTTTGGACTTGACCATAATTTCAATTCTCCTATTAGTAAATCATCATTATTTTTATTGACTTCATTTGTATTGTCTTTACAAATAATTTTTGGTATTTTAGGTTATATCGTAATGAAAAAGATGGGATACTTTGAAAAATATATCTTCTCAAATGAAAAATCAGCTGTATCATTTGCTTTAATTTGTCCAGGTGTAGCTTTCATGGTTTTTGGTATGTTTTTTATAAACTTTGGATTAACTTTTAATGGAATTATTTCAAAATATTCAGTAGCTTACTTTTTACTAATGATTCCATTTATGTATGTTCAATTTAAAACTATAGTTTACTTTTTTAGATTAAATAAAAAATTCGCATTTTAAAATCTATTTTTAATAGATAAAAAAAATTACTATGTTACAATCTTTGAAATTATTTCAAGGATTGTAATTTGATTTTAAAAACACTACTTACTTTTACTATAGCCCTACTTTTTAGTGCTTGTAGCACCAATAAAAACTTACCAATAAACTTTAATGATAAAGACTTTAATGAGCTTTCAAAAACATCAAACTCCAACTTTGCTCAAAATATAAATGCATCAAAAAAAGATTTTATAGATAAATACTTTTGGGTATGGAATTTAAAAGAACTAACTTATTCAAAAAAAGAAGCTAGTTGGGGATTAGGATATAAAAATAGAAAAATATATTTAGAAAACCATCAAAGAGCAAGTAAACAATGGTTTGATTATCAAATATTAAACTCAAATTTTCAAGAATATAACTCACTTAAAATAAAAGCTATTACTTTAGTAAACACTGACCTTAGAGTACTTCCAACTTCATCTGTATTGTTTTATAATCCTACAAAACCAGGTGAAGGTTTCCCTTTTGATTATAATCAAAATTCACTATTAAAAATAAATACTCCATTAGTGGTATCACATTACTCTAAAGATAAAGCATGGGTATATGTTCAAAGTGCAGTTGCTGGAGGTTGGGTGAAAACAAAAAATATAGCTTTTGTTGATAAAGAATTTATAAAAACATTTAAAACAAATGATTACTATGTGTCTATTTTCGAGAAGTTTTTTTTATATGATAATGAATTTAGAGAATACGTAAAAATAGGTACAATATTTCCAAAAAAATACAACAAATACCTAATAGCCAAAAAGCAAAAAAACGGTTATGCTAAAATGTTTTACTCAAATATAAAAGAACAAAATATTTCAAAATTTCCTTTAGAATTTAATCCTTCAAGCATACAAAAAATATCAAAACAACTAATTTATGAACCATATGGTTGGGGTGGATTAAAAGGTCATAGGGATTGTTCTAGTTTCACACAAGATTTCTTTACTGTATTTGGTAAGTTTCTAAGTAGAAACTCAAAAGCTCAAAAAAGTAATGGAAAATATTTAAGTGTTAAAAACCTAAATAATGTGGAAAAAAAGAGATACATCTTAGAAAATGCTGTTCCTTTTTCTACACTTATATATTTAAGGGGTCATATAATGCTTTATATAGGCTCTAAAAACAACGAACCTCTTGTTATGCATAATATCTGGAGTGTAAAGCTTAAAAACTTGTGGGGAGAAGAATACAGACATATTATAGGTAAAACTCAAATCACAACTTTAGAAGTAGGTAAAACTTTAGATAATTTTGATGAAGATAAAAATGTATTAAATAGAGTAGAAGGAATAATAGTTTTATAAAACTATTATTCCCTAATTAATACAACTCATAATAATTTAGAAATTGCTTTTTCTTAAATAAATAATTCTATAAAGCATAGGCACATAATACAAGTTAAGTATGGTAGCCCATAAAATACCAAATCCTAAAGCTACAGCCATAGGTTGTAAAATTAAAGATTGTCCTGAAGCAAAGAAAATCAATGAACTTAATCCTAATACAGTTGTTATAGAAGTTAATAATATTGGTCTTAATCTCATTTTTGCATAATATACTAACTCATTTATATTTTTTGCTTTTTTTATAAAGTCCATCATAATAATTCCATCATTAACAATAACACCAGCAAGTCCTACCATTCCAATCATACTTGGCATTGTAATATTAATTCCCATAATAATATGACCAATAATAACACCTAAGATAGATAAAGGAATAGTTGAAATAATAATCAAAGGCTTAACTAAAGAATCAAACATCCATACTAACGCAATAAATATTAAAATAATTGCAATAACAGCAGCTTGTCCCATTTCCCTTTGTACTTTTTCATTTTCTTGCTGTTCACCTTTTATTTCTAAAAAGACACTATCTCTTAAATCACTTATGGTTTTGTCTAATTTTAGAAATACATCTGAAGATGTCACATCTGTAAGTGAAGCTGTTACACTAATGATTTGATTAGAGTTTTCTTTAAAAATTTGAGAATATGCAGGTATTTTTATGAACTCTGCAACATCTTTTAAAAGAACATTTGATCCAGAACTAGTAGTAACTTCAAAATTTTCTAAACTACTTAGATTATCTTTATTTTTACTTTCAAATACAACATCAACTATTCCTTTTTCATCAAACATTTTAGAATATGAACTTTTCATGTAATATGGTCTTAATTCATTTAAAATAGACTGTTCACTTATACCTAAATTTTGTCCATATGAATTTACTTTAAATTTAATTTCATAGTTACCTACAAGTGCATCATCTGCTATATTTGATACACCATTAATACTAGAAAGCCCATCTTTTAGAGTTTTAACAGCATTTCTAACTTTTTGATTATCACCAAATACAGCTATTTCAATATCATTTTTAACTATACCTGTTTGAGGAACAAAAACTTTGATTTCTTCAAATTTATTTGACTCTAAATCATCTGCTAAAATATCTTTTAACTTAATTTCAATATCTTGGGCACTTATTGTTCTTTTCATATTTTCATCATCATATTTAGGTGATAAATATGGATTAATATATATCTCAAAGAAATTCTGTGGCGCTCTTTCATAAAGGTTTACAAATATTTGAAAATAGAACTCTTCATATTGTGGTTGATTTTTACCATCAAGTTTAAATCCTGTTACAGAAGTAACTGAATCCACAGTCTTACCAAAGTCAAGCTCTTCCATAATCTTTCTTTCAAGATCATAAACCATTTGTTCTGTTTGTTCAATATCTTTTCCAACACCAACAGAACCTGATACATAAACTTGTGTTGAATCAAATGTAGGCATAAATTTAAACTTTTGTTGACTACCTAATATAAATGTACCAGCTAAAATAACTCCTATAAATAAAGCAATAGCTAAATATCTACCTTTTAATAATGTTTCTAAAATATTACCATATAAGTTATAGTTAAAATCCCAAACCTTGTGAGATTTTCTACTATCATGGCTTACTTTTAGTATTTGTTTAGCGTGTAATGGTAAGAAGAAAAAGGCCTCTAATAGTGAACTAACAAGTAATATAGTAATCATAATTGGTAAAATTTGCATAAACTTACCTGTTTGACCCGTCATAAGTAAAATAGGTAAAAACGCAAAAATTGTAGTAGCAGTTGCTGTTAAAACAGCTGGATACATTTCCATTGCACCATCTTTAGCTGCTGTAAACTTATCTTTACCCATTTCCATATGCCTGTAGATATTTTCACCAACAACAATTGCTTCATCTACTAACATACCTAAGGCTATTAAAGCACCCAATAATGAAAGCATATTTAAACTATAACCTAAATAATCAGCAAAGACTAAACCAATCATAAATGAAGTGGGAATACCAATAGCAACAACTAAGGCTATTCTAAAGTTTATAAAAAGTAAAAGAGCTAAAAACAGTAATCCTAATCCAAATAAAATATTAGATACAACTGTATTTAGTCTATTTTTAATCCATATAGATGTGTCAATATAAGTATCAAATTCTAAATTCTCATATCTACTTGAGAAGTCTTTAGTGATGTTTTTAATATCTTTTACTAAATCAATAGCATCACCATTTACTCCTTTGTTTATACTTACAGCAATATTTGTATTTGCGTTATAATGAGATTTATCACTAACATCACCTAAAGTAAATTTTACATCCGCTATATCACTTAAATAAAATGTTTGATCAGATACTCTTAATAAAGTATTTTTAATGCTTTGTATGTCTTTTTCACCATTAAAAGTTGATAAATAATAATGCTTTGTTGTATCTTTAATTATTCCAGCTGGAAAAATAGTAGTTAGATTTGATATTTGGTTTACTATTTCTGATTTTTCTAAACCATAAGCTTTAATTTTTTCATCATTAAAAACTATTCTAAGTTCTTTATCACTTTCACCAAAAACAGATACTTGAGATAAATCTTTTAATTTCATTACTTCAGATTTAACATCTTTAGCAACTTCAATTAATTCTTCCCTTGAATGCTCTTTAGTTTTAGAATATACAGCAACTGTAATAAGGGGAAAAGAATGCTCAATTGCTTTAACAGTTGGTTCATCCATATCACTAGGAAGATTTGATTTTATCTTAGTAATAATATCTTTCACATCTTCAACTTGCTCTTGTGCTTCATATCCATCTTTTAACTCAACAATAATACTAAACATACCATTTTTAATAGTTGCAGAAATTTTATCTGCACTACTTAGTGCTAAAAGTTCATCTTCTATATCATTTACTGCTATTTTATCAAGTATCTCAGAACTAGCTCCTGCATAATATCCACTAATAGAAATAGCATCCATAGATGATGGAGGAAAGATTTCTTTGGGAATTTTAAAATATGAAAATACTGCTAATATAAAAAGGAAAAAAAGTAGAAAGTGATTTAATATTGGTTTTTTTAAACTGAAATCTATTATTAAACTAATCATTTATTTTGATTATCCTCTATGAGTGGGTTAAGAAGCAGTGAGTCAATAATTTGGTTTTTAAATTTCATATCTTCAAGTTGTTGTTCTAAGAACCTATTTTCTTCTTGAAGTGAAATATAATGGGCATACATTTTATTAATGTCTTTACTCATGTAGTAAATATTATTCCTTAAAAATATTTTTGGAATAAATAATACAAGTGCTATAAAAAGCACTGTAAGAACAATTAATAATGCATTTTTATGATTAATCTTAATCAAATTTAAATACCCTTAATTTTGAACTTCTACTTCTAGGATTTTGTTTAATTTCATCTTTTGTTGGAATAACAGGTTTTCTTGTTATTACTTTACCTAACGCATGATCATTTCCACAAGTACATCTAAAGCTTTGTGGTGGACATATGCAAGATTTACTCCACTTTTTAAAATAGTTTTTAACTATTCTATCCTCTAAAGAATGGAAAGAAATAATTGCCACATAACAATTTTGAGGTTTAATACTCTCAATTGAATCAAACAATCTTTCTAATACACCTAATTCATCATTTACTTCAATTCTAATACCTTGAAAAGGTAAAGTTGCAGGATGAAGTTTACCTTTGTACATTTTTTTAGAGATAAACTCTGCAAGTTCTTTTGAACTAGTAAAAGGTCTATTAGCCACTATTAAAGAGGCTAATTTTTTATATTCTCTAACTTCTCCATACTCTTTAAAAACTCTTTCAAGTTCATTTTGAGAGTAATTGTTGACTACAAAAGATGCATCAAGTGTTTGATTTTGATCCATTCTCATATCAAGAACTTCACTATTAAAACCAAAACCTCTCTCTTCTTTATCAAGCTGTAAAGACGAAACACCTATATCTGCTAATATTCCTCTAATTTTATACTCTTCATAGGTTTTT
>JBDNBT010000171.1:0-3730 GCA_039767755.1 Sulfurovum sp. | reverse complement strand
TTGTAGGATCAGTTAGATATTCATATCCTAAATAAGCAATATACACACCAAATGCTATTACTAAATATGATGCAACCCTTACAAAAATATCCCTAAAGTTAGATTGTTTAAATAGTCCCACAAAGAAACCTAAACTAAACATAGCAGGTATAGTAGAAAGTCCGAAGATCATCATTACAACAGCACCCCAAAATGGACTACCTGTACTTGCAGCTGTAACAGCAAATACATATACAAAACCACAAGGTAATAAACCATTTAGCATACCTAATAAGTAAAAGCTAAAAAATGTATTTGATGATAATAGTGATTTAAAAGTTTTCTGATATAAAGGTGATTTTGAACATCCATGTTCTATTGATGTTAGGAATTTTATCTTACCCATTAAAGATAATCCTATTAACATCATCATAACACCCGTAGTTAAAAGTAAAATACCACTTGTCATATTATCAAATGATACAACTCCACCAACTAAACCAAAAATAGCACCTAAAATCATATAAGTTGTAGTTCTACCTAATGAATATAAAAGATGGGAGATAGCTTGTGTTTGCTTTGTCCATGAAGTTTTTATTTTTGTAGAAGAATATGCCACAACAATTCCACCACACATACCTACACAGTGTCCAAATGATCCTAAAAAAGCTATTGTTATAATAGATATAATACTAAACGTTTCCATTACTTACCTAACAATTCTTGTTTAATATAAGGATTCAAAAGATGTTCATCCCTTAATACTTTTAAAATAACTTCTTCAAAAGTAATCATTCCTTCTTGTTTCTTTTCATATGCACCAAACCCATAACCCATTGGTGTTTTTTGAGTTCTATTAAACCATGCTTTTCTACCATCTATATACTTATTTGTATCATGAGAATACACCCAAATAATTGCATTTTCTTTAAAACTAGTTTGCTCATACCAAGTTACTAAACATCCTATATCATCAAAGAACCAAGTTCTTCCATCAGGTGCAACTGCTTGTGCTGAGTTTTCTTTTGTAGTAATTGTCATAGCACAAACTGTATCTTGAAAATGATTAGCTTTTATATCAACTGCTTTGTGTGTATGATTATCTTTAAGTATTGTTGTCATTTGTTTTTTGTTCGCCATTGAAACAAAAATTATTACTATTACAGCAACAATTAAAATAAATATAATAAATGGTATAAGTTTCTTCATAGTTATGCTCCAGTTATGGAATTATAGTTAAAATGTCCTAAAAGAAAAAAAGCCTCAACTTTAGGTGAGGCTTTCTTGCTGACTGACTTGTTTAAATAAAAAAATTAATAAGTTGAAAGTATTTTAATTTATTTTTGTTAAGTAGATGTTAATTGTTATTAACAAAACCTTTAATTTATTAACAATCTATTATAATACTACAAATTTAAAAAGGTTTTATATATTATGAGATTAATTATGTTTGATATGGATGGTACACTTATAAACAGTGGTTTTGCCATTTCTAATACTATAAATTATGTAAGAGAAAATCTAGGGCTTCAAAGACTAGAAAAAGATTATATTCTACAAAAAGTAAATGACCCATCTATTAACTCAGCTGAATTTTTTTATGGGACACAGGAGTTCACTCCTTTACAAACAAAACTTTTTGAAGAGTATTATGATGAGCATTGTTTAACTGACCTTGTTGTATATGATGGTATTTCTGGTTTATTAGAAAAATTAAATGATGACTTTACACTTACTATTACAACAAACGCAGGAACAGAATACGCAAATAAAATGCTTGAACACGTGGGGTTAAGAAAATACTTCAAGACTATATATGGTTATGATAGTGTAAAAAATCCAAAACCACATCCTGAAATGGTTCACAAAACATTAGATAAACACGATATTTTAGCAAATAACGCCCAACTTATTGGTGATTCTCACAAAGATATACTAGCTGCAACTAAAGCAGGTGTTGATTCTGTTTTAGTAAACTGGGGATTTTCAGATCACGATGAAGGTGCTATTCATACAGTTGATGAGCTAGAAATTGAAATTGGTAAAAAATTTATATTATGATTGGATTTATTAAAAATTTATTCAAGAAAGAAGAGACTTTTTCTTGTATTGTTTTTGATGGTAAAAAAATGAGATATTTGGATTTAACTCAAAAACAAATAGATGATATAAACAATGGAAATAAAAAAGAGTATGAAGGTTGGACAGCAACTAAAAAAGATGAATGTTAAGTTTTAGAACTTAATATCATCTTTACTTATAAACTTATACTCACCCTCTTTTAAGTCTTCTACACTAATACCTGCAAAACTAACTCTATGTAGTTTTTCAACTTTATTTCCAACAGCTGCAAGCATTCTTTTAACTTGATGATACTTACCTTCAAATATCTCTAAATGTATTTTTTTATCGCTTATTACAGTTAGTTTAGCAGGTAAACATGGTTTATCTTCATTTCTAAGTACTAACTCTCCACTTGCAAAGATTTGTGCTTCATCACCTTTTAAAGGATCAGCTAAAGTAACTTCATAAACCTTTGATATATTACTTCTAGGACTTGTAAGTTTATGATTTAAATCTCCATCATCACTTAAAAGTATAGCACCCGTTGTATCAACATCAAGTCTCCCTACTGTAGAGATTTTAGGGTTTCTATTTATCCATCTTTGTGGAAGTAAATTATATATAAGTGCCCCATCATCTTTGTGTGAGCAAATAGTTCTTGAAGGTTTATTCATAAGTATTAAAATAGTTTCAGGGTCTAATGGTTCATTATTTAAAAGCATATCTTCATGCTTTGCTTTATTAGATGGGTTATAAACTCTTTTATCATTTATTGTTAGTTCATTGTATTTTAAAAACCGTCTAGCTTCTTTTCTTGTAGCATATCCAAGTTTTGAAAGCCATGCATCTATTCTTTTTTCCATTAATTATCCCCTTTTAGTTGGGGAATCATATCATTTTTTTAGTAAAAATTAGATATTTTTCTTCCATGGAATTACTTGATGATGAACACAAAATATATTTACTAGATTTAGACAATTTTAACTTTCCAACATTGGATATGATGTATGATGACTTAGTAGCAGTTGGTGGTGATTTCCACCCACAAAGACTAATAAATGCCTATAGAAGTGGACTTTTTCCTTGGTTTATAGATGAATATAATCATATCCATTGGTTTAGTCCACAAAAAAGAATGGTGCTTAAACCACATGAAATGAAAGTTTCAAAAAGTCTGAAAAAGTCCATAAAAAATAAAGGCTTTAGTATAAAATCAAATGAAAACTTTGAAGCTGTTATAAAATCATGTGCCAATATAAAAAGAAAACACGAAGATGATACATGGATTGATGATAACTTTATCCATGCCTATACATACCTACATGAAATAGGAATAGCTCAAAGTATAGAGTGCTATTTAGATGGAGAGTTAGTTGGTGGACTTTATGGAATTTTAATTGATGATGAAATCTTCTGCGGTGAGAGTATGTTTGCTAAAGTAAGTGATGCTTCAAAGGTTTGCTTTTATCATCTTTGTAAATGGTGCCAAGAAAACGATGTTAAACTAATAGATTGCCAAGTACATAATGAACATTTAGAGAGTTTAGGAGCCTATGAAATATCAAGACAAGAGTATTTTAAATACTTAGCTATTTAAAACTCTTCTTGCTCTTTTTTACTTAAAAAAGTCCATGCTACTATTCTAGTAACTTTTTGTCCGTGGGACATATCTATAACTTTAACTTCC
>JBDNBT010000170.1:0-8507 GCA_039767755.1 Sulfurovum sp. | reverse complement strand
TTTAACGCTGTCTCTAAAATGTTTATTCTTTAAATAATATATTTAAACATCTTTTTATTAATTTCTGGAATTTTATTTTGTGCAATTTTTGAGTGTCTATCATCTCTTTTTATGATTTTAGCAGGAACTCCAACAGCAGTTGAGTTTTTTGGCACATCACATACGACAACAGAGTTCGCTCCAATCTTGGAATTCTTACCTATAGTAATATTTCCTAAAACCTTTGCTCCACTACCTATTATTACATTTGCTTTAATAGTAGGGTGTCTCTTGCCTTTATCTAAACTAACTCCACCTAATGTAACTCCTTGATATATTAAAACATCATCTTCAACTATAGCAGTGGCTCCAATAACAACCCCAATTGCATGGTCAATGAATACTCTTCTACCTATAGTTGCAGCTGGATGAATATCTGTTTTTGTAAAAAGTGACCAAAATCCAACTAAAACTCTGGCTAATCTTTTCCAACCTCTTATATATAATCTATTTGCTATTCTATGATGAACAATTGCCCATACACCTGGATAGTTAAAAAATAGTTCTAAGTTAGAATCTAAAGCTGGATCATTTAATTTTGGAACAGAAAAATCTTCTTTAATCTGTGCCCATAATGATTGCTTTTTTTCAATTGTTTGATTTTGATTTTCACTCATCGTAATAACTCCATATAGTTTTTAAATAACTGTTTTGTTGTAAATATGTCTCAATATCTTTATATAATTCAAAAGGTAAATTAGCTTGTAAAACACTTCTTATTTCAGTTGGATCATAATCTATATCTTCTAAGATATCTTCAATTTTTTGAGACTCTAATATCTTTTCTAAAACAACATTATTATCTTTATCAAATACAACATTAACTTCTGTTGGATGTGAGAATAGATTATGTTTCATTCCTAAAGTATCTTGATATGCACCAACATTAAAGAATCCTAAGAAGTAATCTTGCTTATTTAGGTTCACATCATGTAGATACAATGGTTTTTTAGCATCAAATGGTAGTTCACCATCACTATCACAAGTAATATCCCATAAGGAAGCACTTCTAGTAGGTTTTTTATCTAAATGACTTATTGGCATAATAGGGAATTCTTGATCTATTCCCCAATTGTCAGGTAACGATTGAAATAATGAAAAGTTTAATAAATACTTTTCTTGAATATTTTGATCAATTTTTTTTAATTCTTCATAATCATCCACTTCTAAAAATGAAATGGCTTTTTTTATAATTTGGTGTGTTAAAATCTCAGCATTTGATCTGTCTTGTAAATCAATATAACCTAAATCAAATAAAGTAAGTAAAGATTCCATATGATCTATACTATCATGCATATATTCATAAGCAGTTTTCTTTGACATATCTTTATGTAATTCATATAGTTCTTGAATTAAAGGAGGGTTTGTCTCTTTTAATTTTAAATGTTCAAGTTCATATTCAGTTGAAAATAGTTCTAAAACAGGAGTTATTAATACAGTTGAAGCGGCACTTATAAATCTTCCTGATTCAGTAAAAATATTAGGTTCATCAACATTTTTTTGTCTAGCAATTTCTTTTAAAGTAAACACAACATCATTTGCAAACTCAGTTAAAGAATAGAATCTTGTTCTTTCATATGCACTGTATTCAACAGCTAAACCACCACCAATATTAATTGATGATAAATTACTTGCACCTAAGTTTTTAAGCTCTGCATATATATGACCAGATTCTCTAAGGGCTTTTTTTAATGGCTTAATTGAATTCATAGCAGAACCTATGTGAAAGTGAATCATTGTTAAGTAATCTTGTATATTTGTTTCTTCCATAAGCTCAAATGCTTCAAGTATTTCAGTTGATGTTAATCCAAACTTAGAATTTATTCCACCGCTTTTTGCCCATAGTCCACTTCCACCACTGTGAAGTCTAACTCTAAGTCCAATATTTGGACATTCTAGTAGTGTTTCTTTTAAAACTTCTACTATCATTTCAAGTTCATTTAAACCTTCAATAATAATACTTATATCATGACCCATAGCTTTAGCAATGAAACAAATATGAATCATTTCTTTATCTTTAAAACCATTTACAGTAATAGGTGAACCTATATTATTGTAAGTCATAGCTAAAATAAGTTCTGCTTTACTTCCTGCTTCTAAACCATAATTATGTTTTTCTCCAGCATTTACTAGAGGAAGTACAAAATTAGGCAATTGATTTACTTTTAAAGGGAAAACAGCATTAAAAGAACCCTTATAGTTGTATTCTTTAAAACTTTTATCAAATGCATCATATAAAGTAGTAATTTGTTTTTTTGTTATGTGTGGAAATCTTAATAATAAAGGTCCTTTAAAATCTTGATCTCTAATTTGTTTTACAATAGATAATAAAGATGGTTTACAACCATAATTAACCTTTACAAGGTCCTTATCAATTATGAAGTTATCATCACCCCATATATCTACACCATAATTTTTCAATTAGAATTCCTCTATATTAATATTACTTTCTTCTTGGGTTTTTAAGTTTTTTACATATATTGTATTGTTTTTTAATTCATCTTCACCAATTAAAGCGATGATATTAGCGCCTTTTTTTTCGGCAATCTTAAAATGTTTTGCAAATCCTCTTGATGAGTATTCTAAAACGGTTTTAACTTGTTTTCTTTTTTTATTCGCTACTTTTGTAATAGTATTTAAAGCATCTTCACACATAGCACCTATATATAGTACATCTTCATTAGATTCTTTCATCTTTACTAATTCTAATAATCTCTCAATACCAATAGCAAAACCTATTCCTGGTGTTTCTTTACCACCTAAGAACTCAACTAATCTATCATATCTACCACCACCAGCGATGGCACTTTGAGCACCTATTTCATCACTTACAAACTCAAAAGCAGTTTTAGAATAATAATCTAAACCTCTAACTAAATTTGAGTCAACTGTATATTCAATATCAATGAAATCAAGTATCTCTTTTAGCTTATCAAAGTCCGTATCACATGATGCACACAAAGAGTTTGTAATTCTTGGAGCATTGGATAACAGTAATTGACAGTTATTGTTTTTACAGTCAAGTACTCTAATAGGATTTGTTTCTATTCTTCTATCACAATCTTCGCATAGTTCTGCTCTAAATGATGATAAGTGAGAAATCAGGTTTTCTTTGTATGTGGGCATACACTCTTTACACCCTAAAGAGTTTAACAATAACTTGAATTTTATTCCGAAAAAGTCTAAAATATCTTTTATCATTAAAATTATATTTACATCTTCATAAACAGAACTAACTCCAAAAACTTCACACCCAAATTGGTGAAATTCTCTTAGTCTTCCTTTTTGAGGTCTTTCATATCTAAACATAGGACCATAGTAATACCATCTGTTTTCTCCACCAGCTCTGTCTAGTTTCTTTTCAACAAAATGTCTTACAACACCAGCTGTACCCTCAGGTCTTAAACATACGTCGTTTTCACCTTTGTCAATAAACTGATACATCTCTTTATTAACAATATCTGAACTTTCTCCAACTGATCTTTTAAACAAAGCTGTTTCTTCTAGTAAAGGAGTCTCTATATAACAAAAACCATAGTTCTGTGCTATTTTTGAAGCATTGTCTATAAAGTAAGTGAATAGTTTACTTTCATCATTTACAATGTCTTTCATTCCTCTTAAGCTTTGAATATTTTGTTTAGTCATTTAAAAATTCCTCTATTTTATTTTCTATTTCATTTATGCTCAAACTTGCATCTATAATAATATGATTTAAGTTTAATTTTTTTACTGATTCTTTCATTCTATTTTGTATGTTTAATAAGTAGTCAATTCCTCTTAATTCAATAGAGTCATTTTCTTTTGCAGATAATCTATTTACTAATTCATCTTTACTTAATTCTAATATAATTATATGAGATGGTAGTATGTTGCTTGTAGCGGTTTTATTTAATTCTATCATTTCATCTAAAGGAAATTTTGTAGCATATGCAATGCCCGATATTACCGATCTATCAGAAATAATTGTATTATTAATATTAGGCTTTATAACTTCTACAATATGTTCAGCTCTATCTGCTAAGAACAAAAACATTTCAGCAATGTTTGATTTAGCTTCACCACCTAATGCCATAGTTCTTAATTTTAATCCAAGTTCTGTACCACCTGGTTCTTTTGTCAGAATTGCATCAGGAAATTTAGATTTTAGTATCTCAATTTGTGTTGATTTACCAGCTGTATCAATACCTTCAATTACTGCATACATTTAAGAACTTCCTTTGGTACTAAGTGACAAAACTTTCCATCATATCTTATTATTTCTCTAACTATAGTCGAAGATACAAAGGCATTTTCTAATGATGGCATTAAATATAATGTTTCAATTTTTTTGTTTATTGAAGAGTTTGCATAACCCATTTGTAGTTCATACTCAAAATCAGAAACGGCTCGAAGTCCTCTAATAATAGTATTTACTTTAAGTTGTGTAGCTAAATCTACAAGTAATGTATCAAAACCAATTACCCTAACATTATCAAGTTCTTTAGTAGCAGCTTGTGCATACTCAACCCTTTGTTCATGGGTAAACATAGGCTTTTTTCTTTCACTTTGAGCAACAGCAATAATAACCTCATCAAAAATATTTGCAGCTCGTCTAACAATATCTAAATGGCCATTTGTTATAGGGTCAAAAGTTCCACTATAAATAGCTTTTCTGTAAGTACCTTCTTGGTTTTCACTCATATTATTTCCATCTTTCATATAGTTTATTATCAATTTTTAACATATCGAACCATTTTCCAATTAGGAAATTCTCCATATCTTCAAGTGATTTAACATTTGAATAGTATCCTAAGATTGGGGGCGCAATAGTCACATTTAACCTTGATAGCTTTAGCATATTTTCAAGATTAATACTATTTAAAGGCATTTCTCTTGGAGCAATTACTACTTCTCTTTTTTCTTTTAACATTACAGTAAATGCTCTAGTTATAAGTGAATCTGATATCCCAACACTAAACTTAGCAAGTGTGTTCATAGAACAAGGAATTACTATCATTTTATCAACGTGAAAAGAACCAGATGCAATGCAGGCACCTATATCGTTGTCTCTTAAATAAGTAATATTGGGCTTATCTAATAAAAGCTCTTTGATACTTTTGCCTGTTTCAAGTTTTAAAGCTTTTTTAGCGCTCTGAGAAACAACTAAAAAAACTTCAATATCTTCGGGAATTTTATTTACAAAATTAAGTCCTAGGTTTGATCCACTAGCACCAGATATAGCAACAGTTAATTTCAAAGTAAATCCTTTTATGCCTCTAAATTTATAAATATATTATCGAAAAAATCCTTTAAAAAAAATTCGAAAAAACCTTGAGAAATATTTCTAAAATTTAACTTAAATTTAAGCTTTATTTAAAAATACAATATGTATAATGTTTAATATATTAAATATAACATTATGAAAAAATATTTTAATAATGTTTATATATTTTGTTAAAGGATTAAAGATGTCTAGGGTTTTAAGTTTTGTAAGGTTGAACAAGAATAATGAAGAATATAGTCAGATTCAAATAGGTGCAATTAACAAATATGTTGAAGAAAAAAATATCAATGTAGATAAGAGTTTTGAGATTGAAATTAACATCCCAAGTCAAGAATCAAATCTTATGCAACTTTTAGAAAACTGTGATCAAAATTCTACTTTGATGATTTATGATTTAAATGTTTTAGGAAGAACAACTGAAACTATAATTGAGATTATAAAGTTCTTACTATCAAGTAATGTAAGATTAATTGTAATTAATCAAAATTTAGATTTAGTAGATGACAAAGATATGCTTACAAAAATGATAATTGGTATGATGTCTATGACTTTAAATTTAGAAAAAGATCTTATGAGTTTAAGAACAAAAGAAGCCCTTACAGAAAAAAAATTAAATGGTATCTCTTTAGGAAAACCTAAAGGTACTATTCAAAAATCTAAGTTTGACAAACAAAGAGATAAAATTGAAGAATTATTAGCTTTAGGATTATCTGTAAGAAAAATCGCAAAACTACTTGGATACAACAATCACATAGGATTAAACAACTATGTTAAAAAAAGAAAAATAAGAGAAACATTACCAAATATTCTTGATATAGCTAGTTAGGAATAATAAAAACTTATCTTATAAAAGTTTATATTATAAATATTTTTAATATAATTCGCCCATGAATAAGGCTTATGGAATTATATTATGTGTGTTAGTAGCTAGTGCTGCTATGTTTTTATCTGAGTTTATAGTTATTGGATCTATTGCTATCGCTATCATACTTGGAGCTTTGATTGGGAATACTGTTCCTTTATCTTCAAAACTTAACCCTGGAATTACTTATAGTGAAAAAACTCTTTTAGCTGTTGCTATTTCACTATTGGGAATTAACTTAGACTTTAATGTTTTACTGCAATTAGGTGTTCAAACACTTTTTATAATAATCATATCTATGAGTGCTACTATCTTTTTTGGAATTTTTTTATCAAAAAAACTAAACTTTGACAAAGATTTTGCTTGTATATTAGCTATTGGAAATGGTGTATGTGGAAGTGCTGCTATTGCTGCAACTAAAGATATTGTTAAACTAGATAAAGAAAAATCAGCATTAGCAATTGCAATAGTTAATTTACTTGGTACAGTTGGATTATTTATTTTACCTTTAATTGCAGTTGTTTTAGAACTAAATGATACAGAAGTTGGAATACTATTAGGTAATACTTTGCAGTCAGTTGGGCATGCAGTTGCAGCTGGGTTTAGTGTAAATGAAACAGTAGGTCAAAGTACTACAATTACAAAAATGGGAAGAATACTATTGTTAACGCCTGTTATTATATGGCTTATATGGTACACATCAAAAAATAGTAGCACTGTTAGTACAAGCAGTGATAAATTAGAAAAAAAAGCAAAGCTACAAGTACCTGTATTTGTTATAGGTTTTATAGTGTTTTCTATTATAGCTACTAGTGGAATTCTTCCTTTAAATATAATAGAAGTAATTGCCACAGCCTCTAAAATAACTTTACTTATTGCTATGAGCGCAATAGGATTAAAAATAAGTTTTAAAGCTATTAAACAAACAGGTTGGGATGCCTTTGTTTTAGCTGGTTATATTTTTAAATTCCAAATTATTTTATCTATCATTTTAATAGCAGTTTTATAAGATCTAATTTTTTAAAACTCCTATTAAACCTCTTTTCATCTTATTTTTAGTACACTCTTATTTATTATATTATTGGAGAAGATTTATGAAAGTTTTATTAATCAAAGACGTTAAATCTCTAGGAAAAGTTGGAGAGATTAAAGAAGTAAAAGATGGATATGGTAAGAATTTTTTAATTGGTAAAGGTTTTGCAAAACATGCTACACCTGAAGTTATCCAAGAATGGGAAGCTGAGCAAGCTTTAATAAAAGCTAACTTAGATAAAGAAATCGCAGAAGCTAATACACTTGCTGAAAAGATTAACTCTACAAAATTAACAATCAAACATAAAATTGGTGCAAATGGACATTTAATAGGTTCAGTAACAAACAAAGAAGTTGCTGAGAACTTAAACTCACAATTTGGTATTGAATTAGATAAAAAACATATTAACTTAAAATCAAAGATTAAAGCTGCTGGTATATTTGAAGCAGATTGTAAATTAGGTCATGGAATACATGGTACTTTAAAAATTGATATTATTGGAGAGTAATTAATGTTTGACGCTACTACGATATTAGCCTATAAAGGTAAAGATAAAGCCGTAATAGGTGGTGATGGTCAAGTTACATTTGGTAATGCAATTTTAAAGGGTAATGCTACAAAAATAAGAACTTTATATAAAGGAAAGATTTTAGCTGGCTTTGCTGGAAGTACTGCTGATGCTTTTAATCTTTTTGACATGTTTGAAGCACACTTAGAAAATACTAAGGGTGACTTACTTAAAGCTGTAATAGAGTTTTCTAAAGAGTGGAGAAAAGATAAGGTTCTTAGAAGATTAGAAGCTATGATGATTGTATTAAATAAAGACAACATTTTTATACTTTCTGGTAATGGTGATGTGGTTGAACCTGAAGATGGATGTATAGCTTCAATAGGTAGTGGTGGTAATTTTGCCATTAGTGCAGCAAGAGCTTTAGCTAAACACTCAGATCTTGATGAAGAAGCTGTAGTAAAAGAATCACTTATGATTGCTGGTGAACTTTGTATATATACAAATCAAAATATTAAAATACTAAAGATTGAGGACTAATTAAAGTGGAATTAACACCAAAACAAATAGTTGAATATTTAGATGATTATGTAATTGGACAAAATGCAGCAAAAAAGACAATTGCAGTAGCACTTAGAACTAGATATAGAAGAATGAAAGTTGCACAACCTTTACAAGATGAGATTATGCCTAAAAACATTCTTATGATAGGTAGTACAGGTGTAGGTAAAACTGAAATTGCTAGAAGGTTAGCAAAAATGATGGGATTACCTTTTGTAAAAGTTGAAGCTAGTAAATACAC
>JBDNBT010000169.1:0-14632 GCA_039767755.1 Sulfurovum sp. | reverse complement strand
TAAGTTAAAAGATGCTGGGATTGCAGTAATTGAAGCAAATGAAGTTACTAAATTTCCAGAGTGTTTTGAAGGTAGAGTTAAAACTTTAAACCCATATATTCATGGTGGTATTTTACATAGAAGAGATAAACAATCACACTTAGATCAAGCAAAAGAGTTAGGTGTTGAAGGTATTGATTTAGTATGTGTAAATTTATATCCATTTAAAGCTACTATTGAAAAAACTGATGACTTTGAAGAAATTATTGAAAACATTGATATTGGTGGACCTGCTATGGTTAGATCTGCTGCTAAAAATCATGATTCTGTAATTATTGTTACTGATGTTGTTGATTATGATGATGTTTTAAATAATCTTAAAAATGACACTAACACTGCTGAGTTTAGAAGAGACATGATGATTAAAGCATATGAACATACAGCTGCTTATGATTCAATGATTGCAAACTATATGAACAAAAGATTTAATAATGGTATGGGTGCTAAGCAATTTATTGTGGGTGAAAAAGTATTTGATACAAGATATGGTGAAAACCCACATCAAGCAGGTGCTTTATATGAGTTTGATAAGCATTTATCAAATAAATTTATCACATTAAAAGGTGAAGCTTCATTTAATAATATGGGTGATATTAGTGGTGCTGCTAAAATTGCATCTGCTTTTGGTGATGACAATGCTGTGTGTATTGTAAAACATGGAAACCCATGTGGATTTGCTATTAAAGATACACTTTTAGAATCTTATACTGAAGCTTTAAAATGTGATCCAATCTCTGCATTTGGTGGAGTTGTTGCTGTTAATGGTATTGTTGATTTAGATTTAGCTGTTAAAATGAATGAGATTTTCTTAGAAGTTGTATTTGCAGCTGATTTTACAGCTGAAGCTGAAGAAGAATTAAATAAGAAAAAAAGAATCAAATTATTCAAACAAGGTACAACTAAATTAGAAATGGCAAATGATGCCTTTAACTTTAAAATTGTTGATGGTGGATTTGTATATCAAGACGCTGACTTTGTTGAAGATGATGAGGTTAGAAACTCTGAATTAAAATCTAAAAGAGAAGCTAGTGAGCAAGAAGTTAAAGATATGGAAATTGCTTATAAAGTAGCTTCATTAACAAAATCTAACTGTGTAGTATATGTTAAAAATTCTGCTATGGTAGCTGTTGGTATGGGTATGACTTCAAGAGTTGATGCTGCTAAAGCTGCTTTAAGAAAAGCAGAAGATTTAGGTTTAGATGTAACAGGATCTGTTTTAGCATCTGAGGCATTCTTCCCATTTAGAGACTCAATTGATGCTGCCGAAGCCGCTGGTGTAAAATGTGTAATTGAACCAGGTGGAAGTATTAGAGATGATGAAATTATTGAAGCTGCTGATGAATTTGGTATGGCTTTATACTTCTCAGGAAAAAGACACTTCTTGCATTAATTTTAAAGGTGAATTTTCACCTTTAAAACAACAGCTAAATAGAGCTTAATTTGAACAAATATCTTAATAAACTTTTATTAGCTTTTTTACTTTTAATTCCAATGATTTTATTAACATCATGTGGTGAAAAAGTACCAAATACTCCTTCATATAAAACTTCAAAATCTTTACCTAAATATGATCAAGATAGTTTTGATGACTATTTAATACAAACTAAACAATGGATAAAAAATAATAGATATTTTTTAAGTGATGATAAACAAAACGAATTAAAAGCTAATATGCCATTTGAATTAAAACCTACAAGAGATACAAAGCTAAAAAATTCAAACAAAGCTATTTTATTAGTTCAAGGTTTAAGTGATTCACCAGGATATTTTAAAGACATATCAAAGGTTTTTGCTAATAAAGGTTTTTTAGTAAGAACCATATTACTTCCAGGTCACGGAACTAAAGCTGCTGATTTGATTTTGGCATCAAAAGAAGATTGGGTAAAAAAAGTTGCTCATCATATAAACTTGCTTAAAAAACAAAATAAAGAAGTGTGGTTAGGTGGATTTTCTACAGGAGCAAATCTTGTAACTTCTTATGCTTTAAAAGACAAAAGTATCAAAGGTTTATGCTTATTTTCTCCAGCATTTTATGCAAGAAGTAGTCTTATAGGTTTTATTCCTATTGTTTCATATTTTAAAACGTGGCTTGATATAGATGATGAAAATGATATTTATAAGTATCAATCTATGCCAACACATGGAATAAATTTATATTATAAAACATCACGGCAAGTACAAGAGGATTTTGAAAATACTAATTTTGATAGACCTGCATTTTTTGTTCTTTCAAAAGATGATAGTGTAGTAAATTATCAAAAAACAATTGATATATTTAAGAATAAATTTACAAATAAAAACTCTAAATTCATTTTATATGCAAATGAAAAACAACTAGATAAAACTATTATAAATGACAAAAGAATAAAAGTTTATAATAGTAATAGACCTGATTTACAAATAAGTAATTTCTCTCATATGAGTATTTTATTTTCAAAAACAAATCCCCACTATGGAAAAGATGGTTCATATCTTATGCTAAATAATGGTCAAGAAGACAAAGTCTTTACAAATAAAGCAAATACATGGTATTCCTCATGGGGTACAAATAAAGATGGCTTATATCATGCAAGACTTACATGGAATCCATATTTTAAAGAATTAAGTGAAGAAATAAAACAGTTTGGCTCTAATGAATAAAACATACATATTACCATCAGGTTTTGTTTTTATCTTAGCTATGCTAACTTCAATTTCTCCTTTGGCTATTGATACTTACTTACCATCATTTTTAGAAATGTCGAAGTATTTTGATGTATCTATTAGTAGTATAGAACTAACTTTAAGTATATATCTTTTAGGTTTTGGATTAGGACAATTAATAGGTGGACCATTATCAGATAGATATGGTAGAAAAACTTTTATCATCTTTGGTATTTTTATTTATATTATTTGCTCTTATCTTATTACACTTTCTACAAGTATTGAAGAGTTTTTTATTTATAGGTTTTTACAAGCTATTGGTGGTGGCTTTGCTGTTGTTAATACAAATGCAATTGTTAGGGATATTTATCATGGAAATAAAGGTGCAAAAGTATTTTCAACTATTTCTATGATAATGATGATAGCACCTATGATAGCACCTGCAATTGGGGCTTTTATTGTTGAGTATTATACATGGCAAAAAGTATTTATATTTTTGATGTTTTATGCTTTGGTTTTGAGTTATTTTATATTTAAGTTACCAGAAACATCACCTAAAGTTAAATCAAAAAATTTGTATGAAAATTATATAGAAATACTAAAAAATAAAAAAGTTAGATTTTTGATATTTGCAAATGGTTTTGCTTTTTCAGGTATGTTTATATTTATTGCTAAATCTTCTTTTATTTATATGGATTATTTCCATATAGATACTAAGACTTTTCCAATTTTATTTGGATTAAATGTATTTACTTTGATTTTATTTTCAAGGTTAAATATTTATTTATTAAAAAACAATTCAACACTTAATCTTTTTAAGTTAGGTATAAAAACTCAAGTAGTTTGTGCAATGATTTTATTATTAACAATAAATCTTCATAGTTTATATTTATCAGTGATTTTAACTATGTTTTATATTGGAGTTTTAGGAATAATATTTGCAAATGCCATATCTTTGTTACTTGAGGACTATAAACATATAAGTGCAACTGCAAATGCTTTAAATGGAGTTTTAGGTTTTGTGGTGGCTTCTATGGTAGGAAGTTTAGCAAGTTTCTTTCATAATGATACTTTGGTACCAATTTATGCCTTGATGCTTTTTACATCAATTATGTCTTTTACTTTACTTTCAATTTATAGTTTAAAAAAGTAAAGAGCCTTTAAATACTTTAGTACTTAAAGACTCTTTTTTACCATATTAACTATTAGCTAGCTTCTTAATCAGTGGTAATTTATTTAGTAAGTTATCACAGTATTCATATTGATCTAAACTTTCTTTCCATTCTTTAGGTATAGCACTTTCACCAAAATATGCACCTAAAACCATTCCAATTGCAATTGCTCTTGAAGCATTATCTCCACCTACCATTGCATTTGCTTGAAGGGCTTTTTTTAGACCATCTTCTTTAGAAGCATATTTAAGTATGAAGTAAATACTTCCAGGCATAGTACCCTCAGTTGGACTAGCTTTTCCAACTTTTATGGGTTCACTTCTTCCTATATCCCATAATCTAGCCATAGATGTAAGTGCTAAATCATCACTAAATTGCTCTTTAGATAGTTCACTTTCTGGGTTTTTTTCTTCTTCATATTTTACTATTGCTTGTTTAGTTTTTTCTTCAAAGAATCCACCCATTAAAACAGCCACATCTTCAATTGCACTTCTAGGTTCTTCACCCCTTAATACTCTGTGGGTTACCCTTGCAAAAAATTCTCCACCACCTAAGGCTGAATAATCCTTGTGTGTAAACATTGCTTTTCTAGCAACATCAACTAATTCTTCTTCTGTTTCATAATATCCATGTGCAGCCACATGTCTTATTGCCATTGCATTTGATATTCCACCTAAATGCTCAATACTAACACCTTGTTTTACTTGAGTATATGTTTCTTTAGTCATAGTACAAATCCATGAACCCCAACCATTTTCAAGTCTATTCATCCAATGGGGAATTAATTCATTTACACTAAAAGCTCTAGGAGGATTTGCTGTATTTGCTAAATGTTCTAAAACAACTATATTATAATCCCCATAATCAGTAGTCCCACCAGCACTTTTACCAGGATGATAGTTTCTTTGACCCCATCCAATTCCATGGGTTTGTCCACCCATCATTTCACCAGGACCCATAAACTTTTCTATTGGTTTTTGTCCATAAGCTTCATATATCTTTTTTGCATCATATTCATAGTGTGTACCTAAACATAAAGCATCTCCTATAATTGAAGCAAAAAAAGAACCTTTTATTTTGTCATTTGATAATGTATTCATAATTTATAACCTATTAATATATTTGTAATATCATTTTACCTAAGCATTTATTGTTTAAGATAAAAACTCAAATCAATAATACATAGATATTATATAAATAAATTTTAAATTTGATACAATAAATATATATATTTAAACAAGTTAATTAGGAAAGTTATTGGAAAACTGGTTAGAAATAGACAAAGAACATGTTTGGCATCCTTATAATTCTCTACCTAGTAGAAGTAAATTATTGGCCGTTAAAAATACAGATAAAACATCAATTTTTTTAGAAAACGGTACAGTGTTAATAGATGGAATGAGTTCTTGGTGGAGTGCAATTCATGGATATAATCATCCTAAATTAAATGAGGCTTTAAAAAAACAAATTGATATTATGCCCCATATTATGTTTGGTGGCTTAGCCCATGAAAAAGCAGCTAGATTAACTGAACTTTTAGTACAAATTACAGGTTTAAATTCTGTGTTTTTATGTGATAGTGGGTCTGTTAGTGTTGAAGTTGCAATGAAAACAGCAATTTTATATCAAAAAGGTAAAAATAAAGAAAAATACAAGTTCATAGCTTTGGAAAATTCATATCATGGTGATACTTTAGGTGCCATGAGTGTATGTGATCAAAAAAACTCTATGCACTCTTTATATGGGGATTATTTACCAAAACATGTGTTTGTAAAAACTCCTAATTTAGGCTTTAAAAGTGATTATAGTGAGGCTTTAAAAGACTTAGAAGAAAAGCTTAAAACCCATCATAATGAAATAGCAGGATTTATGGTAGAACCTGTTGTTCAAGGTGCTGGGGGTATGAGGATATATAATCCTATGTATTTAAAAGAAGCTAAAAAACTTTGTGAAAAGTATGACATATTATTTATAGTTGATGAAATAGCTACAGGTTTTGGACACACAGGAAAAATGTTTGCTATTGAGCATGCAAGTATTAAACCTGATATTATGACAATAGGTAAGGGTTTAACGGGTGGTTATATGACTATGGCTGCTATGATTACATCTAAAAATGTTAGTGATGTTATTAGTAATAGTGAAATAGGTGTTTTAATGCATGGACCAACTTTTATGGGTAATCCACTTGCTTGTAGTGTAGCTATTGCTTCTATTGAAACTTTACTTGAAAATGATTGGGAAAAGCAAGTTAAAAGTATAGAAGATATTTTTAATGAAGAATTAAAAAGTGCTTCATCTTTAAGCTTAGTGAAGTCTGTACGGAATATTGGTGCTATTGGAGTTATTGAGTTAAATGATTCTTCTTATGCTCAAGAGATACAAGATTATTGTGTAAGTAAAGGAGTTTGGATAAGACCCTTTGGTAAACTTATTTACTCAATAGTTGCATATACTATTAGTGAAAATGATTTAAGAAAAATTGTAAAAACAATGGTAGAAGCCATCAAAAATGTTGAACTAAATAATTAGATAATAAAATTTAAGAAGTTAATATGAAAAAGAAACATTTAAAACAATTGGTAGCAAATTTACCTAAAACACCAGGGGTACTTGGTAGAAATAGATTTTTTAATAGTGCTGTTTTAGTTCCACTAATTAAGAAAAAAGGTGAGTATTACTTACTTTTTCAAAAAAGGGCTGCACATATAAGACAAGGTGGTGATATTTGTTTTCCAGGTGGAAAGCATGAGCAAACAGACAAAACTTTTTTGCATACGGCTATTAGAGAAACCCATGAAGAATTAGGTATTGATGAAAAAGACATAAAAATATTAGGTCAACTTGATACTTATGTTGCTCCTATTGGTGCTGTTATTGAGCCTTTTGTAGGGATTATTAAGAAAAAAGCTTACAAGAATATGAAAATAGATAAGAATGAAGTTGAAAAAACTATTTTAATTCCTTTGAAGTTTTTTAAAGAACATAAACCTTTAGAATATACTTTAGCCCATGAAATTCATCCTTATAAAATAGATGAAAATGGAAAGAAAAATGTTTTATTTCCTGTTGAAGAATTAGGATTACCTGATACTTATAAAAAACCATGGGGAAATAAAAGACATGAAATATGGGTATATAAATATGAAGATGAAGTAATATGGGGTATTACTTCTGTGATAATTAGAGATTTAATAGAAAAATATGGAGATGATAATGAATAGTATAGTAATAGGTGAAAAACTTATTAATCCATCTAAAGTGGTATGTATAGGAAGAAACTATGTGGATCATATAAAAGAGTTAAACAATGAAACACCTGATAATATGGTATTTTTTATTAAACCAAACTCTTCAATATCACAGCAGTTAAAGTTTCCTGAAAACTTTTCAAGTTGTCATTATGAAGCTGAAATATCTTTTTTAATTGAAGAAAATTCAATCAGCGCCGTTGGTTTTGGTTTAGATTTAACATTAAGAGAAGTTCAAAGTAAACTTAAAGAAAAAGGTTTACCATGGGAAAGAGCAAAGGCTTTTGACGGTAGTGCTGTGTTTTCAAATTTTGTTCCATTTAATGATGATTTAGAAAAACTAAGTGTTGAATTATATATAAATGATGAGTTAAAGCAAAAGGGTGGAGTGGATTTAATGATAAATGAACCCCATGATATTATAGATGAAGCAAGAACTTTTATGAGTTTTGAAGATGGAGATATTTTAATGACTGGAACTCCAAGTGGAGTTGGAAAGTTTTTTAAAGATGATGTATTTGTAGGTAAAATTTTATTTGAAGATAAAGTTTTAGTAGAGAGTAGATTTAAAGTATTATAAGGAATTAAATATGGAATATAATAAATTAACATCAGAAGAAATTAGGGTAATTGAGGAAAAAGGTACAGAGTATCCATTTAGTGGAAAATATAATGACTTTTATGAAGAGGGTATATATACTTGTAGAAAGTGTGATACTCCATTATATAAAAGTGAATCAAAATTTTCTTCAGGATGTGGTTGGCCAAGTTTTGATGATGAAATAGATGGTGCAGTTAAAAGAGTACCCGATGCAGATGGAAGAAGAGTAGAAATTGTTTGTGCTAATTGTGGTGGACATTTAGGTCATGTTTTTGAAGGTGAAGGATTTACATCAAAAAATACAAGACATTGTGTGAACTCTGTCTCTTTAGGTTTTAAGGATAAATAATGGAAAGTACTATGGGGATTAAATACGCATATTTTGCAAGTGGTTGTTTTTGGGGAACAGAGTATTTCTTTGAAAACTTCAAAGGTGTTAAATCAGCTGTATCTGGATATATGGGTGGACACATAGATAATCCAACATATGAAATGGTATGTTCAGGTGCAACTGGTCACTTAGAGTGTGTTAGAGTTGAGTATGATGAGAGTGAAGTATCATATGAAGAGCTTGTAAAACAATTTTTTGAAACACATGATTTTACTCAAACAAATGGGCAAGGTCCCGATTTAGGTAGTCAGTACTTATCAGGTATTTTTTATGAAACAGAAAATGAAAAAGCTGTGTGTATTGAGTATATTAAAAAGCTTATGGATATGGGATATAATGTGGCTACAACATTACATACTATGGCTAAGTTTTATGAAGCTGAAGGTTATCATCAAGATTATTACGCAAGACACAATAAAGTGCCTTACTGTCATACTTATAGAAAGATATTTTAAGCAGATATACCTAAAATATAGTAGATAGGTTTTCCATCAAGTTTTTCAAGTTTTACATTGTATTTATCTGACCAATGTTTAACTTCTTCGTGGAATTCCTCTATTATTTCTTCTGCATCATTTTCATCACATTTAATCTTTAAATAGTCTGTTTTATTTGATAAACCAACGTATGCATTCATCTTTTTTAAGTGGTCGTTTAAAGAGAATAAGTGCTTTGAAAACTTATCAAACTCTTGTGTTACTGATATCATTTTTTCCGCTTGCTTTAATGAAGCGTCACTTTTTGAATATCCTAATTGAGACAATAATACCTCTGGAGATACTTGTAATTGCATTATAAAAATCCTTTTATCAAAATTATATGTTATGTTACCCTAAAAAATTTAACCATTGGTTAATATTTGCTGTTAAAAAAGTGAAATTATTAAAAGAGATTCTTTTGTGTTCCAATTTTTTCTTCACCTAATGATTTTAGTCTAAATGTATATCTATGCTCATCACTTCTTCCAAACTTTTTTATAGCTTCAACATGAGCCTTAGTACCATAACCTTTATGTTTATGAAAATCATAGTTTTTATATTTTTCACTATTTGTTGCAATATCAAGCATATACCTATCTCTACTAACTTTTGCTAATATGGATGCTGCACTTACTTCTTTAACAGTTGCATCTGCTTTTATAAGATGTTGAAGTGTGTTTATTCCAAATGATGTATTTCCATCCATTAGAAATTCATCACAATTATCTTTTAGCTTTTCCATTATTTCACTTATTGATTCTTTTAAACATGTACTAATTCCTTTATCATCAATTTCTTTAGCACTTTTAAATACTATATGATAGTAACAATTAGCAGTAATCTTAGGAAATAACTCTTCTCTTTTCTTCTCACTTAATTTTTTCGAGTCATCTAACTCTTTTATTTGTTTTTTAAATATAGCTCCAGCTACACATAAAGGACCAGCAATTGGTCCACGACCAGCTTCATCAATTCCGCATAACATATAAGTTTATCCTTTTATAAATAATACTCTTGACATTAATTCACTCAAGTGCTATAATTTTATTAGCAGTTAAGATAAAGGAGTGCTAAATATGAATAAAATATTCGAAAAACTAACAAACCAAATGCATGAAACAATAGATTCATCTGTTGCTCTAGCATTACATAATAAAAATCAAGAAGTAGATATTATACATTTTTTATGGTCATTATTGACTAATACAAACTCTGTGTTAAATCAATTATTAAATAAAATGAATGTAGACAAAGCAGCCATTGAACTTGAAGCAAAATCATATTCACAGAGTTTACCCCAAGTTTCAAGTCTAACAAAAGACAATATTAAACTATCAAGAAATTTTGCAAACTCACTTCAAAACAGTGAAGGACTTATGGTTAATTTAGGCGATAAGTATATAGCTGTTGATACGTGGCTTATTAGTAACTTTGATAAAAAAGAGTTAAAAGATGTAATAGGTAAGTATATAGATTTAAAAGAAGCAAAAAAAGAACTTGAATCCATGAGAGCTGGTGCTACTATTGATTCTCAAAGCAGTGATGAAAACCTAGAAGCTTTAGGTAAGTATGGAATAGATTTAAATAAAAAAGCAATTGATGGTGAACTTGATCCTGTAATTGGTAGAGATGAGCAAATTCAAAGAATGATGCAAATACTTATAAGAAAGACAAAGAATAATCCAATACTTCTAGGTGAACCAGGTACTGGTAAAACAGCAATAGCTGAAGGTCTAGCACAAAGAATAGTAGAAAAACAAGTGCCTTTAAGTCTTCAAAATAAAAGAGTAGTAACACTCGATATGAGTTCTATGATAGCAGGTGCCAAATATAGAGGAGAGTTTGAGGATAGATTAAAAGCTGTAATTGATGAAGTTAAAAAAGCTGGAAATATAATCTTATTTATTGATGAAATTCATACTATTATAGGTGCTGGTGCATCTGAAGGATCTATGGATGCAGCTAATATATTAAAGCCATCATTAGCAAGGGGTGAACTTCATACTATTGGAGCTACGACATTAAAAGAGTATAGAAAGTATTTTGAAAAAGATACAGCTATGCAAAGAAGATTCCAACCTGTTAATGTAAATGAGCCAAGTGTTAATGAAGCTTTACAAATACTAAGGGGTATAAAAGAAAAACTTGAAACTCACCACAATGTAACTATCAATGATAGTGCATTAGTAAGTGCAGCTAAATTATCAAATAGATATATAACAGATAGATTTTTACCAGATAAAGCTATTGACTTAATAGATGAAGCAGCAGCTGAATTAAAAATGCAAATAGAAAGTGAACCTATAGTTTTATCTACTATAAAAAGAGAGATTCAAACTTTAAATGTAGAAAAAGAAGCTCTTAAAATGGAAAAAACAAAAAAGAATCAAGACAGAATAGTAGAAATAGAAAAAGAACTAGCAAATAAAAATGAAGAAAAACAAAACTTAGAAGCTAGATTTGAAAATGAAAAAAATACATTCAATGCCACAAGTGAAATTAAAGTAAAAATAGATGAATTAAAAAATAGTGCAGCTAGAGCTAAAAGGGATTCTGAGTTTGAAAAAGCTGCACAAATAGAATATGGTGAAATTCCTTCATTAGAAGCTAAGATTAAAGAGAATGAAGAAAAATGGAACCAAATGCAAAAAGAGGGGACTCTTTTAAGAAATAGTGTAGATGAAGAAGCTATTGCAAGTATTGTTTCAAGATGGACAGGAATACCTGTAAATAAAATGATGGATTCAGAAAAACAAAAAGTATTAAAAGTAGAGCAAGTATTAAAAGAAGATGTAATAGGACAAGATGAAGCTTTAAAAGCAATATCAAGGGCTATTAAAAGAAATAAAGCTGGACTTAGTGATGATAACAGACCTATAGGATCTTTTATGTTCTTAGGACCAACAGGTGTAGGTAAAACTGAAAGCGCTAAAACTTTAGCTAGATTTTTATTTGATGATGAAAAGTCACTTATTAGATTTGATATGAGTGAATATATGGAAAAACATGCAGTTTCAAGACTTATAGGTGCAGCACCTGGATATGTGGGATATGAAGAAGGAGGGCAATTAACAGAAGCTGTTAGAAGAAAACCTTATAGTGTAATTTTATTTGATGAAATAGAAAAAGCTCATCCTGATGTATTTAATATTTTACTTCAAGTACTTGATGATGGAAGATTAACAGACAATAAAGGTGTAACTGTTGATTTTAAAAATACAATTATAATTTTGACTTCAAATATAGGTAGTGCAAAGATTATTGAAATAAATGATAAAGATGAAAGAAAAAAAGAAGTATTAAATGATCTAAAAGCTCATTTTAGACCAGAGTTTTTAAATAGACTTGATGATATAGTGATATTTGAGCAATTAGGTCTTGATGCTATTACAAATATTGTTGATATTATGTTTGGAGCAATTAAGAAAAAAGTTGCCCAAAAAGATATCAAAATTACTTTAAGTTCTCAAGCTAAAGCTTATATTGCAAAAGTTGGATTTGATCCTGTATATGGTGCAAGACCTTTAAAAAGAGCTATATATGAAGTAGTTGAGGATAGATTAGCTGATTTAATTTTAGAAGATAAGGTTGTAGAAGGTACTACAGTTGAATTTGACATTTTAAATGATGAGGTAATTACAAAACTTTCTTAAATATAAAGTTAATTTAAGTTATGTTTAACTATAATCCACGACTTATATTAGGGAAGTAGAGGAACTTACAATGAAAAGAACTTATCAACCGCATAATACTCCAAGAAAGAGAACTCACGGTTTCAGACTTAGAATGTCTACTAAAAATGGTAGAAAAATTATCAAGGCTAGAAGAGCTAAAGGTAGAAAGAGATTAGCTGTTTAAGCAAGTCTTTTAGACTTAACAATTCTAAGAAAATTAACTGGCTTTATAAAAACGCTAAAAAGTGGCATACGCCTTCTTTTATCGTTTTTTATAGCCATAATACTCAATTGCAACTTGCATTTATAACATCAAAAAAAGTTGGTAACGCAGTAATCAGAAACAAATCTAGGCGTAGAGTTAGAGCTTTGGTCAAAGATTATGAAGACAATATGATTATTGGAAGCTATATGTTTGTTATGAAAAATGAAATTAATCAAAAATCACATATTCAATTAAAAAAAGATTTTCAATTTGCATTCAGGCGAATGAAATTATTTAAAAATGAAAATAATATTTAAGTACATAATTAGGTTTTATCAAAAGTATTTAACTGTTTTAGCATTTGGATCTTGTCGATATTACCCAACTTGTTCAAGTTATGCACAACAACAGCTGGATAATAATACATTTTTTAAGGCGATTTATTTTACAATATTGCGCATATTAAAATGTAACCAACTATTTGATGGTGGGATAGATTATCCTGTTGTAAATTTTAAGAGTTTACATAATCTAAAATTTAAAAAAATCAAAATAGTCTATTGGTTCGTACCAAGAAATGATGGTAAGTATTTTGTAGTAAAAAATCGGGAGTGGAATAGTAATAATGAATCAAGTCAATAACAACAATGGTATGCAAAAAAGAATGCTAATAATGACACTAGTAGTGTTTGCATTTTTTATAGCTTATGAATTTTTAGTTTTAAAGCCTCAACAAGAAGAGCAAGTAGCTAAAGCTAAAATTGAACAAGAACAAAAAGCAAAGAGTGCACCAACTGATACTGCACAAGTTTCATCAACACCTTCAATGGAAAAATCAATTGATTTACTTTCAACGAAAATTATCGCTGACAAAGAGATTGTTACAGTTGTAGAAACTGCTAGAAATACTATCGAAATTGATAAGTTTGGTAGAATCGCACAAGTTACATTAAAAGATGCAAAATACCATGATGAAGATGGTAATCAGATTAAATTATTTGAAGCAAATCAATTAAGACCTTTAGAGGTTAGATTTGCAGATGCAAACATAAATAATGAGGCATTTCAAACTACTGTATCTGTTAGTTCTGAAAAAGTTGATGCATCTAATTCTAAACAAGAATTAGTAATCAAACAAGAATTACAAGGTACAACTTTAACAAAAGTATTTACTTTCCATCCAAATGGTCACTATGATATTGATGTAAAAACTACAAATGGACAAAAATTCTTTATAACAAACGGTTACAGACCAAATGTATTAGCAGATTTATATGCAGTTCATGGAATGTTAGTAAAAAAACTTGATGGTACTTTAGAAACTATTGAAGATGGTGATTTAGATAAATCTGTAAACATTAATGATGTAAAATTCGTATCAAGTTTTGATAGATATTATGCAACTGTTGTATATAACTTTGACAAGTTATTAAATGTATCACTTATGGGTGATAAAAATGAAGACCCTCAAGCGTTTATTCATGGAAATGATGGAATTTCTTTTTCAGGATATATGGGACCAAAAAACTTTAATGATTTAAAAGCATTAAATACAGAATTAACAGATGTTATTGAGTATGGATGGTTTACATTCTTAGCTAAACCTATGTTTATTTTCTTACAATTCTTACAAGGTTACATTGGTAACTGGGGTTGGACAATTGTAGCTTTAACTGTAATTGTTAAATTAGTTTTATATCCTTTATCTTATAAAGGTATGGTGTCTATGAACAAGTTAAAAGACTTAGCACCAAAAATGAAAGAGATCCAAGAGAAGTACAAGGGTGATAAACAAAAACAATCTATGCATATGATGGAATTATATAAAAAACATGGTGCTAATCCAATGGGTGGATGTTTACCATTAATTTTACAAATTCCAGTATTCTTTGCTATTTATAGAGTTTTATTAAATGCTATTGAATTAAAAGGTGCAGAGTGGATTTTCTGGGTACATGACTTAGCAGAAATGGATCCATATTTTGTATTACCTATTTTAATGGGTGTATCTATGTTTTTACAACAAAAGATTACTCCAAATACATTACAAGACGAAACTCAAAGAAAAATATTCCAGTTTTTACCGGTTATATTTACGTTCTTCTTCTTATGGTTCCCTGCAGGTTTAACTCTGTACTGGTTTACAAACAACGTGTTCACTATTGCTCAACAATATT
>JBDNBT010000168.1:0-2916 GCA_039767755.1 Sulfurovum sp. | reverse complement strand
AGAAACGCTCAAGGGATATTTTATGATAAAAAAACATCAAACCTATGGTTAGTTGAGCATGGTCCAAGAGGTGGGGATGAGATAAATCTAATAAAGCCAAAGAAAAACTATGGATGGCCTATAGTATCTAAGGGTAAAGAGTATTATTCAAGTAGTAGTGTTGGTGTATCTAGTAAAGATGGCTTTGAAGATGCATATAAATATTATATACCATCTATTGCACCATCTTCTTTAGTATTATACAGAGGAAAAAACTATCCAAAATTAAATGGTAAGATTTTGGTTTCAGCTCTAAAAGAAAGGCACATAAATATTCTTACTTTAGATGATAAAACAAATATTACAAGTGAATCTAGAATACTAGAAAACCTAAATAAAAGAATAAGAAATCTCTCCATAAGTACCGATGATAAGATATATTTTAGTACAGATTCAGGAGAGATTTATTTACTTGAATCAGATCCTATAAAATAAGATTTCACTTTTTTAATCAAACTAGAGTTTTGTTTTATTAACTGTTGCTCTAGTTTGTTCTCTACTTCTTTTGATAATTTTTTTAAATGTTTTGGCTCATATATTAGTTTTTTCATTCGTTATCCAAATAGTTTTGAATTTCTTTTATTGCAGCTTCATTTTTTAGTCTAAATTTAATTTCAATTCTTCTTGAAGCATTTTTATTTTCAACTCCATTTACTAAAACTAAATCTGAAAATGACCTACCGCTTGCAGTTACATATTTAGTAAGTAATCCTTTATCAACTATATTCGATGAATATAAAAACTTCATAACCTCTAAAGCTCTTTGTTGAGACAACTCTAAATTTGATAGATATGTACCGTCACTGTTTGTATGACCTTCTATGATTATACTATCAATGTGTTTTTTTATTTCTGGGTTTGCAAATAAAGCCGACATATACTTTTGAAGTATAAGTTTTAAATCTTTTTTAAAGGCATCTTTTATTTTGTATTGACCTTGAGCAAATAAGATATTTGAAGAAAACTTTATAGCACCACTTTTACTATCTAAGTTTATTAAATCGCCTAATTCTTCTTTTAGTTTTTCTATTACTGTAAGTTTTATTCCTGTTAAACTTTTGATTTTACTTTTTGTAATATCAAACTCCTCAACAAGCTTTTGGTGTATTTTACTTTTTTCTAAAAGTTTTTCTTGAAGTAGGGCTAATTCATCACTTTTTAATTTAATAAAATTGTTTTTTTCATCTATTTTTATTAGTAACTCATCTTTTAGTGATGTTTCAGTTTTTAGTTTTAATTCATAATCAAAAAGTAAAGCTTTTAGTTTTTCAAGCTCTACATTAGTAAAATCCACTTGCTTTAAAGCATCTTGAAGTGATACTTGTAAAATATATTCACTTTTAGTAAGTTCTTTATTTGTATTTTGAAGCTTTTCATACATTTTTTTAGTTTTAGCTATATCAAAAGCTAAAGTAGAATTTTCTTCTAAAGCTTTTTGAAGTTTCTCATTCACTAAGCTTAATTGGTCTTTTCTATTTTTAAGTTCTTCTTCACTCATATTTAAAGCTACTTTTTCTTTTTCTAAATCTGTTTTTATAGCTTGTAAATCCGTTTGAGTATAAAGATATTTTATTACGATAGCTCCAATTATTAGTATAAAGACAAACAGCAATCCAGCCATTAAATCAGCATAAGATATCCAAAAGTTATCATTGCTTTGTTCATCATTGTTTTTATACATATTAGCTCTTTATATTATCATTGAACTGTTCTAAATCTTTTATAATTTTTACAGTTTGATGGTCAATTGCTTCAAGGGAATTTTCTAAATTTTTTGTGAACTTTTGATCATATTCATTTAATTCTTTACTTAGTTTCCATCCTATTCGGTCTGTTTCATCTTTCATAGTGTTGATGTTTTGAATTACTGTTTGGTATATTTCTTTTACATTTGCTTCATTTAGGTTTGAAAGGCTATTACTTAGGTTATTGACTGATTCATTTAAAGTTGTACTAAATTTTTCATTAAATATATTTTGAATCTCTAAATTTTGCGTATTTGTTTTAATATCAGCTGTCATAAGTTTTACTTCTTCAAATAGTGTTTTAAAATTAACTATATTTGAATTAATAGTAGATATTAATTGTTGTTCTTCTTTTACTATATGTTGAACTAATTGGGCTCTTTTTTCTATAGAGTCATTAATTTTTTCTATTACTCCATTTGAACTAATTTGCTCAAATAATTGCGTCATTCTTTCAAAGTTTTGCATATTTGTTCTTAGGTGAATAGATTCAATATCTAGCTTAGTCCAAAAGAATTTCTTAGTATTTTCTTTTATTACAATAATATCATGCTCAAATCTACTCATTCCTATTTTTTCAAAAAATATCCACCAAATAGATAAAAATATTCCATAAATAGAAACATAAAAAGCCGTACCAACTCCACCTAATAAAACAGTGATTTCTTCTTCAAGTGCACTTGAAGTACCAGATGAAAAATCAGGCATAGAAAATGCAATTGAAATAAAAGTACCTAAAATACCTAAAGTAGGAAAAATGCCTGATGCTATTGAAGAGAAGTTTGTATTTCTAATAGTACTTGTGAACTCTTTTAAAAAGTGGTCGATATTTCCATTTGCTTTTGTTGTATCTGCTATTGTAAGTTCATTGTTGTTTATATAGTCTTTTAGTTTTTCTGTTAAAAGTGCGTACAAAGATTTAAATTTACATGAGGCATAGTAAGCGTTGTGTCGTATGAAGAAAAGATAAATGAAATATATCAGTCCTATTAGAAGTACACTGTGAAACTCTACTTTTAGGGGAAAGTATTCAAAGTATCCAGCTACTATAATTCCAAAAAGAATACTAGGTAAAGTTAAAAGATTAAAAATTCTAGCATTTTTTCTACATCTTGTGTAAAAGTTATTGTTT
>JBDNBT010000167.1:0-2656 GCA_039767755.1 Sulfurovum sp. | reverse complement strand
GGTTGTTGAAAATTTTAAATTAGTAACTTACGATGTTGTTAAATCACCTTCAGATTTTAATGCTACTATGAATGGTTTAGTTGAATCTTATCAATTAAATGAAGGTATCATAGAAGATTTGACTTTTGGTTTAGATTCTAACGGAAACATAGTTAAAATGAATGAATCTGATTGTCAATCTGAATGTCATTTATTTGAAAAAGAAGATATTGAAAACGCATTTAAAGAAAAATTTAGTTTTTTATTATCAGAAATGAAAAGTAAAGAAATTAAACTTAAAGAAGCATTCAGACCAGAATCATGGGAAGATTGTATTGCATCTTTAAAAACTATACAAAAATCTTTAGATAGTGGTAGATTAAAATCTGTCATAGATGATATAATAGATTTTATAAATAAAAATAAATAAAATAATACTTATATTACTTATTATTAAGTAAAATGAAATAGTTTGAAAATGTATTATTTTAAATAATTAATGTTATAAATAATATAAATTAAACAAAGGAGAAAAATATGCTAGAAAAATTATTCGAATCTTTGGATGCTAAAGTTTTCACTCCTGAATTAAAAGAGTCGTTAGAAGCTCAATTTAATGAAGCAGTTGAAATTAAAGCTAAAGTTATTGCCGAAGAAAGAATCGAAGAAGAAATCGACGCTTTAAATGAAAAAGCAGAAGAACATATTGAAATGTTAAACGAAAAAGCTGAAGAATACATTGAAATGAAACAAGCAGAAATGATTGAATCATTAGATAAATACTTAGAGAGAGTTGTTGAAGAGTTTATAGATGAAGCTAAAATTTCTTTAGATGAATCTTTAAAATCTGAAAAAGCAGATATGATTATCGAAGCTTTCGACGCTATGTTAGTATCTACAGGTGTTGAAGTTGCTAAAATCGTTGAAGCAAAAGATGAATCATCTATTGAAAACAAATTAGAAGAATCTGTTGAAAAATACGACGCTTTAATTGATGAAAATATTTCTTTAAAAGAAGAAAATGAAAAATTAATTAAAATGGGTGTTATCGCAGAAATGACTGAAGGATTATCTTTAGTTGAATCTGATAAATTTAAAAAATTAGCTGATTTAGTTGAATTTTCTAAAGATGCAGCATTTGCTGAAAAATTAGAAACAATTAAAGAATCTGTTAAAGGCGCGGCTGAAGTTAAAGAATCTGAAAAAGATGTAATTAATGAAGCGGTAGAAGATAATAAAGCAACTAAACCAGTTTGGTCGCATTTAGTTTAAAAATATAAATAATATAAATAATATAAAAATAGGAGATATTAAAAATGGAAGAAATTCAAGCTTTACTAGAGAGTTCTAAATATACACCATTAACTGGATCTGATTCAGCGGTAATGAAGTTATTATTAGAAAATACAGAAAAGGAGCACCAAAAAGCTCTTAACGAAGGTACAATATCAGCAGATATTGCTCAATTTACACCGATCTTAATGCCAATGGTAAGAAGAGTTTATCCTAACTTAATTGCAAATGAATTACTTGGTGTACAACCAATGTCAATGCCTACTGGGTTCATTTATGCGTTAACTAATGAGTATACAGGTGATGCTGATAACGGATTAAACGGAAACTTAAAAATTATTAAAACTGCTGACGATGCGTCTGGTATCGCTGTTTATTCAGAAGGTGACTTATATTTAGTTGCTAAAGATGCAGATTTAACAGGATTAAATGTTACTGAAACATATTCAAATGAAGCAGCATTTGCTAAAATCTTAAAAGGTTATACTGGAACATATTCAACTGCGCAAGCTGAAAAACTTGGTAGAGATATGAAAGAAATTGGATTCTCAATTGATAAAAAATCAGTTGCGGTTAATTCAAGAGCATTAAAAGGTCAATATACAGTTGAAATGTATCAAGATCTTAAAGCACAACATGGACTATTAGCTGACGAAGAAATTATGTCATTAATGTCTTATGAAATGCAAGCTGAAATTGATAGAGAAGTTGTTGATTTTGTTAACGCTACTGCTACTCAATTAGCTGATTCATCTGCAATTACTTCAAGAGATGGTAGATGGGAAATTGAAAAGTATAGAACTGAAGTTATTAGATTAGCTAAAGAATCTACACAAATTGGTATTGATACTAAAAGAGGAAATGGTAATACTATTCTTTGTTCTCCAAAAGTTGCTACAATGTTCGAACAAGTTGGTTCTTTCAAAGGTGCTACACAAACTTCTGGTGTTTCTCAACCATTATCTGGTGGAGTTGCTGGAACATTTGACGGTAAGTATAAAGTTATTGTTGATCAATATGCTACTTCTGATTACGCAACACTTATCTATAAAGGTGCAGATAGAAGAGATGCTATGGGATTCTTTGCTCCATACGTTCCACTTTCATTCACAAAAGTTACTAACGCTGATTCTGGTCAACCAGCAATTATTGCTAAAACTAGATATGCTTTAGATACTATCCCAGGAATTAGTTCACCTACTTCTACAGATAGAGCTGAAAAATACGCTAGATCATTTGGTATTGATTTTACTGATACTGTATTAGCATAATTTAATTAGAATAGAGACTTTCTCTATTCTTTTTAAATAAAACTATTATATAATATATCTATAAAATTATATTTAAAATCGCTCGATTTTAATAAATGGAAAATTTGAATTAT
>JBDNBT010000166.1:0-3908 GCA_039767755.1 Sulfurovum sp. | reverse complement strand
TATATTAATAGATATTGATATTTTAGGGATAATATATTATAATAATAAATATTATTTATAAGGTTGTTTAGTTAATATGAAAAAGTTAGTTTTAGTATATGTTTTTTTAAGTTTTAGTAGTTTATTCGGAAATAATTCTGTTAACTTTAGGGATCTAGACTTAAAGGATTTTATTAGTATTGTTTCTAAAAGTTTAAATAAAAACATACTTATTTCTGCTAATTTAAATTCGAAGATTGATTTTGTATCAAACACAGATTTAAAGAAAGATCAATTTTTTGAACTCTTAAAAATTTCATTAAATAAAAATGGCTTAGATATAAAAAAACATAAAGGTTTTTATGTTGTAGATAGGAAAGAAATATTAACTAAAAAGCATATTAAGACAATTCCTATTAAAAATACAGAAGCAAAAGAAATTTATGATATTTTAAAGTCTTTGAAAATTGATAAACAACTAATAATTAGTCACAATAAAGAAGATAATTCTATAATTTTATTAGGAAAACTTGAGGAAATTGACGTTTTAAAAGAGTTTATAAAATCTTTAGATAAAGAAAAAATTCAAGTATTTATTCAAACAAAGATAATAGAAGTTAATAATGAAAAAATATCTAAAGTAGGTTTTTCTTATGGATTATTTACTTCGCAAGACTCTTCAAACAATATTTTCACTTTGTCATCTAGTTTAAATGGTGGATCAACTTCTCTTGAAGAAGTTGGTTCTGTTTTAGGTCTAAACATTCCAAATTTAGCATCATCTTTAGCTTTAGGTGCTAGTTTAAATTTACTAAAACAAAATGGTGCGTTAAATATATTATCACAACCTTCAATATTAGCACTAAACAATAAAGAAAGCGATATTTATTCAGGACAAACTATTTCAATTAAAACTAGTTTCTCATTAAGTGATGGTGGTACTTCAAGTGAGAATTTTAAAAGAGAAGATGTTGGGTTATCTTTAAAAGTCAAACCAAGAATTGCTAGTTTTGATAAATTGAACTTGGATATTAGTACTATAATTGAAGGTATTAAAACTACTCAAACACAAAGTGGAAATGCTGATACTTCAAAGAAATCAATAAATACAAGTGTAATTTTAAATAATGGTGAAAGTGTAATAATAGGAGGATTGACACAAGAAAAAAATGAAACAACACTTTATAAGGTACCATTACTAGGTGACATTCCACTTGTTGGAACTTTATTCCAAAATAAGAGCAATAATACTTTTAAAGACGAGTTACTAATAGTTGTTACTCCATATATAATTCCAAAGTCAAGAGATATAACTTTTATAAATTCTCAACTAGCTATTCTTAAATCCCTTGAAAATAAGTATTTAAAAGACTCTTTAGGAAGTATAGATTAGTTAAAAAAGTCTTTTACTTCTTTTATATCTTCTTGAATTTGTTCTTTTAATAGCTCAAACTTTTCAAACTTTTTGTTATCTCTTATTTTTTTGAAAAATTTTATTTGAATTGTGTAGTCATTGTTTACTATATTTTTATCTAATATATGTGTTTCTATAGCAAACTCACCATCTGTTGTAGTTCTATGACCTAAAAATGATATAGAATTATATTCATTATCATTTAGTATAGTTTTAGTTATGTATACTCCATTTGAGGGTAATAAAAAGTCTTCACAAGTTAAGTTAATAGTTGGAACAAAACTTTTTGAACCTAAACCTTGACCTTTTATTTGTGTTCCATAAATCTTGTATTCTTTTCCTAAAAATTTATTAGCTGTTTGTAAGTCTCCATCTTTTATATACTCTCTAATATGCCTTGAGTGAACAGGTGTATTATCTAAAGATATTTCATCAATGATTTCTACTTCACCGTAAAAAAGATTTTTTAGTTCATTTACACAGTATTTTCTATTTTTACCAAAGCAAAAATCAAATCCTACTACTATTCTTTTTAGGTTTGGAAATTCTTCTTTAATAAGATTTATAAATTCTGTACCTTCAAGATGTCTAATATTTTCTAAAACATAATAATATATAGGATAGATAGAATATTCTTGTCTATATCTTTTAGGTGTTAAGTTTGCATAACCTGATTCTATAGATAGAATTGCACCATTAGAATCTAGTTTATTAAATAATTCTTGATGGGCAATATGCATACCATCAAAACCACCAATTGCTATTGATGTTATTGAGTTTTTATTTACTAAAATAGAAGAGCTCTTCTTCATTTCCATCTTTTCCTTGTAATTTACTTTCATTTGAATGTATAAGTTTCCAGTTTAATTGTGTAGTTTTATTTATAAAAAGATCCCTTGCTCTTGCAATTGCTTTTTTATCTGTGACTACACCTTTTTTATTTCTTTTAACATTGTTTCCAACTTCAAACTGTGGTTTAAATAAAATGATTACATCACTTGAAGCTAGTTTATCTATGGTATCTATAATATTGTGAATAGAAATAAATGATACATCACATGTGACCATATGAAATATCTCATTACTTTGAAAATCTCTAATATCTGTATTTTCAAAGAAATCAATTCTTGGATTCTCTTTTACTTTGTCATGTAGTTGATTTGTGCCTACATCTACACAAGTGACTTTTTTTACTTCATTTTCTAAAAGTATTTGAGTAAAACCACCCGTGCTACTTCCTATGTCAAGTGTATTTTTATCTTTTAGATTTAGTTTTATTTCATCTAAAAAATATTTCAGTTTATATGCGGCTCTGCTAACATAAAGTTCATCTTCTAGTATTTCTATTTGATGTTCATTTTCAACATTAAATGATGGTTTAGTTATAATCGTTCCATCAATTTTTATTTTATTTGATTTTATAAGTTCAGAAGCTTTATTTCTACTTTGTAAATCAAAATTATTAACTAAATACAAATCTAATCTCATGGGGGAATTATAGTTGAAGTTTGTTCAAAAAGAGTTTAGTCACATATATGAAGAAAAGAAATCAAAATTTATTGTCCATATTTTTCCATATGATGAGTTTGATAATGTTATGGCAAGACTAAAAAATGAACATCCAAAGGGTAGACACCATGTTTATGCATATAGACATTTAAATGATTTTGATCAAATTGTTGAAAATAGCAGTGATGATGGTGAACCTAAGGGAACTAGTGGAAAGCCTAGTCTAGCTGTACTTGCAGGTGCTGAGATTATAAATACAGGTGTAATAATAGTTAGATACTTTGGTGGAATAAAATTGGGTACTGGTGGATTAGTACGGGCTTATAGTAATAGTGTAAATAAAGTTTTAAATGTTGCTACTTTAAAAACCTATGAAAAACTTATTGTGAAATATATTGAGTGCGAATATAATGATTTATCTAAAGTTGAATATATTTTGAATAATTTGGATATTAAAATAAGAAATAAAGAATTTTTGGTTAATGTAAAATTAGAAGTTCATACCACAAAAGAAAAATTAGATAAGTTAAGCAATGAATTATCAAGAAATACTAAATTATATTAATAAAATTTAGTATTTAACTTATTTAGTAATTTATTTATACAATTTCTGGATCTATTGCATGTAAAGCTAAAGTCTTTTTAGCAATATTATGTTCACCACTTGCTAGTTTTTGAAGTTCATTAATATGAATTACTGGTAATAGTACATCTCTACCTGCAATTTTTGTCATTTGTTTTCTAGTATAATCAAAAATATAAAATTCAGAGTCATTATCAACTAGTAAAAAATCTGCATTTTGATCAAAGGCATCAAGAATAATCTTTGTAGCAACTTTATTTGTAATTGTTGGATTAGCTTCAAATGTATTTTTTGCTAATGGTAAATTGTCCGCTTCATAGTTAACTAATTTACAGTTTAGTTTTTCTATTAATTCAATGTGCTTTTCATCTTTGTTTGTTGAATAGTATGCAATGTTAAAGTTCTTAAAATCATGTTTAACTT
>JBDNBT010000165.1:0-8208 GCA_039767755.1 Sulfurovum sp. | reverse complement strand
TTTTTTCATAAGAAGTTAAAAGTTTTAATTTTTTCTCAAGAATCAAAATATTATATGAAAATTCATAAATTTTAGATTTTAATTTTAATTTTTTATCTTCTAAAGATAAAGAAATAATTTCTTTATCCTTTTTTGCAATTATTTCTTTAATTTCTATTTTTTTACCAATAGGTATAATTTGTGAAATACCTATATATTGTGCTTGCATTGGCTCTTTGTCTCTTGATAATGGTTCATCAAAATGTATATCATTTGCACCTATTGTTAATATTGGGTTTTTCCATTGTTTTGCCAATACAATATTTTCATTAGCAATTTCAATTGATTTTTCAATACTATTGATATCCTGATTGTTTTTTAATGCATTATCTACAATTTCATCCAAACTCATTGCTAAGCTAGATGAAATTGCAAAAGATAAGAGGCAAGCTATTTTTTTCATTAGATATTCACACTTCCTCTAACTGTATGGATTTTCCCATCTTTAGATTTGAATTTTAATTGGTATTGCCAAGTTCCACCCATTGCAAAGTTAACCATCATCTTATACTTTCCGTTAGTTAATTTAGCTTTTGATTTGTATTCCATATAAGGCATACCTGGCATCTCTGGCATAAATACTTTTATTTTAACTTTTGCATTTGTAATTGCACTTCCATCTTTAAATAACTCAACAAAAAGGTCATTGTCTCCAACAATTAAAGACTTTTCACTAGTTAATTTAACCTCATAACCATTCTTTTCACCTTCTTGAAATACAGGGTCTGCATTTAAGAAACCTATTGCCATTAACATTGTTACGATTACTTTGAAAATATTTTTCATTTATTTTTCTCCAAGATTGATTTTGTGAAAGTATTATATCAATCAAGTGTGGAGAGAGTGTGTAGATAATTAGATTAAAACTTTAGGGTAAACGTTGTACTTTTATTTTCTTTTGAATCAACCTTAATTGATATATTATTTTCATTACAAACATGATTCACAATATTTAATCCTAAACCAAAACCACCTTGTTCATTAGTTGCTCTGTAATATCTTTTATATATATCTTTTAATTTATTTTTATTAATACCAATACCTGTATCTGAAATTTTTAATTCATTATTTTTTAAAGATATATCTATATTCCCTGATATTTTATTATATTTTATTGCATTAGAAATTAAATTATTTAACAATCGTATAAAATCATCTTTATTTATTGAATATTCAAACTTTTCTAATTTTAAATTTATATTAATTCTTTTTTTTAAAGCTAAAGGTTTAAAATAAATTAACTGTTCTTTTATGACAAGGTCAAGTCTTAAATTTTTAGTTACTTTTTTTTCATCACTTTTTTCTAAGAAGATATAAGTTAAATCTTTATATATTTCAGATATTCTAATAGCACTTAATCTTACTCTTTCTATTTGTTTTTCTGTTAAGTTATTATTTTCTGTCGACATCATAATTGCACTAATAGGTGTATTGAGCTCATGTGTAGTGTCTTTTATAAAATTGTTTATTTTTTCTCTTTCTATTTTTATAGGTTTTAAGAATAGTTTAGCTAAATAAAATCCTATTAATGAGATTATTGAATAGATAAGTAGAAAAAATACAATTATATTGATTTCTAGCTCTTTTACTTGTTTGGTATGTAAATTTTCTTCTATTGCAATATAGTAAACACCTAAATGTCCAAGTGTTGAATGATCTACCAAAATAAAATGTTTATGGTGTTGAATTATATTTTTACTAAAGTCAATTTCATCATCAAGGTTTCCAAATATTTTCTCTTTCTTTTCATTATAAAAAGAGACTTTGTATTTATCTGTTTTTATAAACTCTGAAGTATTAAGTTTGGTATTAGTCATATGTGCAAAAATGATCTGTGAAGATATCTTTGATACTTCATTTTGCATTTTAGATTTTGTAAGATCAAAATACAATTGCTTTTCAGTTTTATAATAAAAAAAACAAACTAAAGCAATAAGGATAAAAGAGGAACCTAAATAAAGACCTAAAAAACGAATAAAAGTGCTTTTTTCACTATTAGTTAAATCTATAACCAACTCCTCTTATATTTGTAATATAATCATCTCCTAGTACTTTTCGTAAGTTTTTTATATATGTTCTAATAGTAGGAGCTACGGGAGCATTTTCATAGCTCCAAACATTCATACTCAATTCTTCAACACTAACCGGTGTACCTCTATTTTTAAGTAGATATTCCAATACATTTAGTTCTTTTAATGAAATATGAGTATTTTTGTCTTTATTCATTATCATAAGATTTTTCTTATCAATATACACCATATCTGAAACTTTTAAGACTTCACTGTTTTCTATTTTTAAAAGTCTTTTAATATTATTTATACGTAAATCTAACTCTTTTAATTCAAATGGTTTTTTTAAATAATCATCACAACCCACATTAAAACCACGCTCAACATCATCTACCATATCTAGAGAGGTTATAAATATAGCAGGTGTAAGGATATCTCTTTGTCTTAAATCATCTAACAGTTCAAATCCATCTGTTCCAGGGACATTTACATCTAGTAATAATAAATCAAAAGTCTCACTATATAGTAACTCTTCTGCTTCATCACCATTAAATACAGTAGATACTTTATGTTTTTTACTAAGTAAATGTTCTTCAATAATTTCATTTAGAATTAAGTCATCTTCCATTAAAAAAATCTTCATTATCTTATGCCCTTTTGAAAATTATAACATAAAGAATTAATATTTAACTTCTAAACTTTTTTGCACGTTGTTTACACACTTTATTATATACAATTAAAAAATAAAGGAGTATATAATGTTTGAATACATGAATATGAATATGACAATGTTTCATGGTTTTGGGATGTTAGTCTTTTGGGTAATTGTTGTTTTTTTATTGTTTTCACTTTTTAGTAGTAAAAAAAAAGATATGGAAACACCTTTTGATATATTAAAAAAACGTCTTGCAAAAGGAGAGATAACAAAAGAGCAGTTTGACTCTATTAAAAAAACAATTCAATAGTAAGGATTATAAATGAAAAATATTTTAAAAGGTATGATTGCTCTTTTTATAGCAACATCATTGTACGCTGTGGAAGGTACTAAAATGACTGTATATAAGTCACCATATTGTGGTTGTTGTACAAAATGGGTAGATATTATGAAAGCCAAAGGTTTTGATGTAGATGTAAAAATGGTAGATAATGTAAATGCTGTAAATAAAAAGCTACAAATAGATCCAAAATTATCTTCATGTCATACTGCTATAGTTGATAATTATGTTGTAATTGGTCATGTTGATTATAGTGCAGTTAAAAAAATGTTAGATGAAAAACCAAATATAAAAGGTATAACTGTACCAGGTATGCCAATAGGAAGCCCAGGAATGGAACAAGGTAATATGAAACAATCATATAATGTTCTTTCTATCAATGGTGATAATTCAGTTGGGATATTTGAGAAACACTAAAAGAGAAATGATGAAAAAAATAGCTTTGATCAGTATTGTAGCAATTGTATTAATATTTTTTGCTACAACTTATCTTTCTAAAAAAGATGAAACAAATAGATGGTATACAAAAGATCAAGTTAATTTTGGTAAAGAGGTTTTTGCTCAAAATTGTGCAGTATGTCATGGTTATAAAGCTGAAAAAACTATAAATTGGAAACAGACTTTAAGTGATGGATCATATCCGCCACCACCTTTAAATGATAAAGCTCATGCATGGCATCATCCTTATTCTCAATTAAGCGAAATTATAAATAATGGTGGGAAATCCTATGGAGGCAAAATGCCATCATTTAAAGATAAACTTACTCAAGATGAAATAGATGCTGCAATCGCTTATTTTCAATCTTTTTGGGATGATGAACATTATGGATATTGGTCTGAAGTAAATAAATAAAAAGGATTTATTATGATGCATGATAGTTTTGGGAATTACCCTTTTATGGGAATGGGTATGTTTATTTCAATTATATTTATAATTTTAATCTTTGCTTTTATTTTTAAAAATAAAGATAAAAATGAAAAATTAGCTCAAGAGATACTTGATGAAAGATATGCTAAAGGTAAAATAGACTTTGATGAGTATCACGAAAAAAGTAAAAAGATAAAAGAAGGCTAAGTTTTGAATTATAAAAGAAAACTATTTTTTCATATTTTTTTAGCTTTAATAGCTATTTTTGCTCTAGTAAGTAGTTTAAATATATATTTTGTAATATCAAATATAGAGACTATAACTCAAGATAAGGCTATAGAAGCATCATCTAAAATAACTCAAACATATAACAAAAATTCAAAAAATCTTGAAAGTTTAAAAACCATTGATAAAAACTATATAAAACATTTTGACTTTCATTTCTTTAAAATAATTGATAAAGATAATAAAACACTATTTGAAAGAAAAACTGATGAATATAAAACTATTATATCAAGTATAAAAAAATATGATCATAATCTAAAAATACATGAAGATAAACATATTACAATTATTTTATTACATGATCATGACAATAATAAATATTATTTAAAAATGCAGATGCCACTAAATAATGATATGATAGATGGACAAATTATCGGTTTATATGATGCTAGTGATATTGTAGATAATATTTATAAAAAATTACTATATGATACTTTTGAATTAGCAATAATGTTTATCTTGATCTTCAGTGCTGTTTATCCAACTATACTTTTACTTCATAGAGGTTTTATAGATAAAGCAAAAAAACTTTCTAAATCAAATATTGATATATTAAAAACCTTAGGTAGTGCAATAGCAAAAAGAGATAGTGATACAAATATGCATAACTACAGGGTTACACTATATTCAATTATCTTAGCTGAATCTATAGGTTTCCCAAAAAAAGATTTTAATTCTTTAATAAGAGGAGCATTTCTTCATGATATTGGGAAAATTGGTATAAGTGATAGTATTTTATTAAAGCCAGGAAAATTAAATGATGAAGAGTTTAAAATAATGAAAACTCATACTAATATTGGAAAAGAGATTATTAATAACAACACGCTTTTATATGATGCTCTTGATATTATTGAATGTCATCATGAGAAGTTTGATGGTTCGGGTTATCCAAAGGGATTAAAAGATGAAGAGATACCTTTAAGTGCGAGAATATTTGCAATAGTGGATGTATTTGATGCTTTAACATCAAAAAGACCATATAAAGAACCTTTCTCTTATGAAAAAGCAGAATCTATAATGATGAATGAATCAGGGAAACATTTTGATCCAGATTTATTAAATGCTTTTTTTAATACAGTTGATGATTGCTATAACAAGCTTAAAGATTCAGATGAAGATTTCTTAATACATCTTCTTGATGTAAAGATATCAATATATTGTGATAAGGATTTAAGATGAAAATACTAAAAATAATCTCTATATTAAGTATTGTTTTTTTAATTTTAGGATGTGAAGATAAAAAAGAAGAATTTATAAAAACAGAAGATAAAAATATTGTTGATTCAAAAAGATGGTACAGTAATGAGATGGCTCAAAAAGGTAAAGTTGTTTATTCAAATAACTGTGCATATTGTCATGGTACAAATGGGGAGGGTGTGATACTACCTTGGAATCAAAAAATGGATGATGGTAGATACCCTCCACCACCTTTAAATGATGATGCACATGCATGGCATCATCCAATAAAAGCACTTAGATTTACTATTAATGAAGGTGGTAAACCTATTGGTGGAGTTATGCCAGCTTTTAAGGATAAACTATCATCCCAAGATGTTGATAATGTAATAGCCCATATTCAGAGTTTTTGGAGTGATCCATACTATGAAGAGTGGTTAAAAAGAGATGGATTAAATAAATAAATAAATTATAAGGAGAGAAAAATGAAATATTTGTTTTTATTGGCTGTACCAGCCTTGATATTTGGACATGGTGGTGAAAAACATGAAGAAAAAAAAGTTGAAGTTAGCCATGATAAGATGGAAATGAAAGTTGAATCAAAAGAGGTGTTTAGTGAGATAAACAATGAATATCTAAAAAATATTAAACCAATTTTTGAAGTTAAATGTTTTGATTGTCATAGTGATAAGACAAACTATCCTTGGTATTTTAAATTGCCATTGGTATCAACTATGATACAAAAAGATATTGATGAAGCTAAAGAACACTTGGACTTTTCAAATGATTATCCATTTATTTCACATGATACACCAATAAAAGATTTAAGAAGTATATTGAAAGTTTTTGAAGAAAAAAGTATGCCACCATTTAAATATACAATTATGCATAGTGAGTCAAAGATTTTAGATGAAGATATTCAAAAAGTTAGAATTTGGGTTGAAGAATCATTAAAGAAATTAGAAGATAAATGATAGTTAAACTTTAACTCAACCACTATGGACTAAAAGTCCATAGGTTGCATAGGGACTAAAAGTCCCACTAATTCAATTTACTCCAAAAATTATAGGACTATCAAACTTTGACACAAAATTCTGAACAGTCTCAATATGTACAATAAATTTAATTTACTATTCTATTGTTTACTTCCCAAAATGCTCTTTTAAAGCCCTAATTATAATCCCATTCTTAGATATTCTTTCATCTTTAGCTGATTCATTTACCATCTCATAAATATCCATTGGTACTGTTACAGTAAAAGACTTAGTTTCAATCGTTTTGTTCTTTTTTATTTTCTCAACAACATTAGACATAGAATCTATTAGCTTCTTAGTTTCTATTGGTTTATGGACAAAGCTTGTCACATTTAAAGATACAGTTTTAGTAACTTTTTCAATGTCATCTGAAGCTGATACAACAACAATAATTTGGTCATCTTTAACTTTTTTAATCTCTTCAGTCATTTCTAAACCATCCATATCAGGCATTATTAAATCAGTAATAACAACATCAGGTTTTTTATCTTTATAAATTGCTAAACCTTCACTACCTGAAGATGCAGTGTATAAAGACTTAAATAAATTTCCAAAAAATGACTGCATTAATTCATTGTCTTCTTTTCTATCTTCTACTATTAAAGCTGTTAATTTCTTTGTCTCTTGTGCTAATTTAATTAGGTCTTCCATTAATTTCCTTTGTGTATATTAAGTTCTATGTCGAATCGTGCGCCATTATCAATGTTTATAGCTTTTAATTCACCTTTAAATTTGTCTTTAATTATGATTTTAGACATATATAACCCCAATCCTGTACCTTGATCTTTATGTTTAGTTGTAAAATATGGATCAAAGATTTGGTTGATTATATCTTCACTAATACCAGCTCCATTGTCTTCAATACTAATTAATAGTTTTTCATCTTCAGGCTTTGAAGTTTTTATAATAATCTTTGGATTAGCTGTGTTTCTTTTTTCAAATATCTCTTTAGCGTTACCTAAAATATTTACTATTACTTGAGTTAATTCATTTTTATACCCGTGTATTTGTTCATTTATTTGAGTATCAATAATTGTTTTAATTCCTAAGTCTTCTAAACTATTACCTACAACTGAAACAGCTTCATCTATAACTTCCTTAGATGAGAATGTTTCTGCTTCTTGGTTCGTTTTATAATAGTTTCTAAATGTAGTAATAGTCTCACTCATATACTTTAAAGAACCATCTATTTGCTCCATAGAATTATCAAACTTCTGTTTATCTAAGTTGTTTAAAGCATAACCAAGTTTTAGATTCTGTAATACTAAAGAGATTGTATTTAAAGGTTGTCTCCATTGATGAGCTATATTAGAAATCATTTCACCCATTGATGCTAATCTGCTTTGATGAAATAGCATATTGGTTTTTTTCTGGTGACTTTTAATTTCCTCTTCCATTTGTTCTTTAAGTTCTTCATAGGCTTTTTCTTTTTCTTTATTATGTAAAGCAATAATAGAGCTATAAAAAAACAATGCAATTAAAATTAAAAAGGGCACACTAATTACTAAGTTAAATAATAAGCCTTGATAAACTTCAACTGATTTACTTTTCTCAAGATTAGATGGATATGCTTCAATAAGACCAATCTTACCTACACCTAAAGGAAATGAAGTTGATACTATAGATTTACCTGTAATGTCTGCATATAAAGTTGATTGAGTAATTATACTTCCTGTTGAGTCTTTGATTACTATTTTTAGTATGTTCTCATTTTTACTAACAATTTCATCTAAGTTTTTTTGTAAGAAACTATCTAAACTAAAATCTATTGAAGTTTTTACCATAGGAGCTATAGATTCTAT
>JBDNBT010000164.1:0-3849 GCA_039767755.1 Sulfurovum sp. | reverse complement strand
GATGCAAGAGATTATTGAAGCCATAGAAGAATCAGCAATTAAAATAAGACATTTAATTGAAACAGGTGACACTGGTAAAAGTGAACAAGAAAACTCAACAGGTGATACGCAACTTAAATTAGATATTGCTAGTGATGAGATTATTGAAGATATATTCAAAAAAATACCTAGTATTAAAGCTATTGTTTCAGAAGAGCAAGATGCAATAGTAAACCTAAATAAAAATGGTGAATATTTAATAGCATATGATCCATTAGATGGTTCATCTTTAGTTGATGTAAACCTTTCTGTTGGTTCAATTTTTGGAATCTATAAAAATGAATTTAACGCACAAAACATCGTGGCTTCTGTTTATGTAGTATTTGGACCAAGGGTTGAAATGGTTACTGCTATTGATGATGTTAAAATGTACAGACTTCAAGACGGTAAATTTAACTTTATTCAAAACATTATTTTAAATGAAAAGGGTAACATTAAAGCACCAGGTTCGACTCAAAATTGTTGGGCACCACACCATAAAGAAATGGTTGATGATATATTCAATGACGGTTACAGACTAAGATATAGTGGTGGTATGGTTCCTGACTTACATCAAATTCTATTAAAAGGTGGAGGATTATTCTCTTACCCAGGTACTAGTGATAGACCTAAAGGAAAATTAAGACAATTATTTGAAGTATTCCCATTTGCATTTGTTTACGAAAAAGCAAATGGTGGAGCTATTGATGGCCATAAAAGAGTATTAGAAGTTGAGACTACTCATATTCATGATACTACTCCATGTTTCTTTGGGTCTAAAACCGAAATAAATAGAGTATTAGAAGTTTATAGTAAAAATGGAAAATAAACAAAGCAAAGCTTTAGATGAGTGGGAATTAAAACTTGAAGAACAACTAAAAGTTCTTCAAGCGTGTCAAGGTGACAAAAATTTAAGCTCATGTAATCCTTGTGATAAATTCTTTGGATGTGAACTAAGAAAAAAATATGTAAAATCCGTATATGAATCAATGAGCAAAGGTTCAAGCGGTGGATTTGAATTCTAGAAATAAAAAATAAACTACAATTTAAAAGGTAAAAAATGGAACAAACTTGTAAACATGTATATATAACAACACCGATCTATTATGTTAATGACATAGCACATATAGGTCACGCATACACAACAATTATTGCTGATATGTTAGCTAGATACTCTAGACTTGCTGGTTATAATACATATTTCTTAACAGGAACTGATGAGCACGGTCAAAAGATTTCTCAAAGTGCAGAATTAAGGGGAAAAACATCTCAAGAATATGCAGATGAAATTTCTGGAAAATTTAGACAACTTTGGGATGACTTTGATATCACTTATGATAAATTCATTAGAACTACTGACAAAGAACATAAAGTAGGAGTTCAAAAAGCTTTCAAAACAATGTTTGATAAAGGCGACATATACAAAGGTGAATACGAAGGATTCTATTGTGTACCATGTGAAACATTTTTTACTGAAAAACAACTTGTAGATGAAGAATACTGTCCTGAATGTAGTAGACCAACTTCAATAGTTAAAGAAGAAAGTTATTTCTTTAAACTTTCAAAATATGAAGATAAACTTATTAAATGGTATGAAGAAAATGAAGATTGTATTTTACCAAGAAATAAGAAAAATGAAATTACGAACTTTGTAAAAGATGGATTAAAAGATTTATCTATTTCAAGAACTTCATTTGATTGGGGAGTTAAACTTCCTGAAGACATGAATGAACCAGAACATGTAATGTATGTATGGTTAGATGCACTTATGAACTATATCACTGCTTTAGGGTATGGTGACAAAGAAGAAAATATGAAATATTGGCCTGCTAATGTTCATTTAGTTGGGAAAGATATTTTAAGGTTCCACTCTATTTATTGGCCTGCATTCTTAATGTCACTTGACTTACCATTACCTAAGCATATTGCAGCTCATGGTTGGTGGACAAGAGACGGACAAAAAATGTCTAAATCAAAAGGAAATGTAGTAAATCCAAAAGAGGTAGCAGATGCTTATGGTTTAGATGCATTTAGATACTTTATGCTTAGAGAAGTACCATTTGGACAAGATGGAGACTTTTCTCAAAAAGCTTTAATGGATAGAATTAATTCAGACTTAGGAAATGACTTAGGAAACTTACTAAATAGAATTTCTGGTATGAGTGGAAAGTATTTTGACTTTAAAATAGATTCTAAAGATGTGATTAAATATCATCAAAAAGAATTAGATGAAGTAAATGAGCTTTTAGCTAATCTTGATGGATATTTATACAACATGCAAATCAACAGATATCTTGAAGATATATGGAAAGTTTTAGGAATTGCTAATAAAGCTATTGGTGATTATGAACCGTGGACAAAAATGAAAGAAGGTAAGCAAGAAGAAGCTATGGCACTTGTAGCACTTATTACAAATATCATGGCTAAAGTTGCCCTACTTTTAGATTCAGTTATGCCTGAAAAAATTTCAAAAATTTCTCAATCTTTAGGAATAGAAATTACAAATGAAAACTTCACAAAACTTATTTCAAACAAAGAATTAATTACTACAACAACTATTACAAAAGTTGAGCAATTATTCCCAAGAATAGAAGAGATTTTATTAACTCAAGTTTCAAATGAAAAAGAAGAAAAAGCTAATGAAAGCAAAGACTCTAAAACAGAAGCTAAAACTAATGAAGCAAAGACTCAAGAGAAAAACCTAGAAATAGAAGAAGATAACTTAATTACTATTGATCAGTTCTTTGAAACTTCATTAAAAATAGGAACTATAGTTGAAGCTATTGAAGTTCCCAAATCAAAAAAATTATTAAAACTGCAAGTTGATTTAGGTGAAGGAAGAAATAGACAAATCTTGGCAGGAATTAAAGAATTTTATAATGCCGATGATTTAGTTGGAACACAAGCTTGTGTAGTAGCAAATTTAAAACCTGCAAAACTTATGGGTATGATTAGTGAAGGTATGTTGATGGCAGCTAAAGATGAAAATGGTTTATCTTTAATAAGACCAGAAGCTCCTAAAAAATCTGGTACTAAAATAAGCTAGTGAATATAACATCGGTCACAGATGTATTAAATGGAGAGCTCGTAAATTCTCCATTTATCTCTTTTATATACTCATTTAGACTTAATGTTTCTAAAGTAAAAGAAGGTGATCTTTTTTTTGCTAAAAGTACACAAGACATAAAACAAGCTTTAAGTGCTGGTGCTTTTTGTATAGTTTATGATCTTGAAAATGTAGAAATTCTTGATGATGAAATAGCATGGATAAAAGTAGCAAATTTACAAAAAAGCATATATTCTCTTATTAGATATAAACTAGCCCTAAAAAATTTAAATGCTTATTATTGTGATGATTACTCTTATCATTTACTTGAAGAACAAAGATTTAGTGACACATATTTGATTAATAAAGATATTGATAAATTCATATCTAGCATTCAAGATATTAATGAAAATGATTATATATTTTCAAATGATAAAGAATTATTGAGCTCAGTATATCCAAACTATAATACTTTTAATAAAAATCACAAAATACAAAACTTTATAGAGCACTCTATGTTTGAAACTTCTTTTACATCATATGAAGAGTATTTTCAAAGATTAAGAGTACCAAAGCTTTATATTAATTCTATGTTAGATGTGTATTTATTCAATAAAAGAGATTTTGATTTTTCAAAAATAAAAAATTCTAATTATTTTAAACCAATATTTGTAGATAAACAACTTTCTATAATAGAACATGGTAAAAGTGAAAGGTTTATAATATGTCAAAATGATAATGATGATTTAAATAAAAATGAAATAAAGTTTTTAAATAAACACTTC
>JBDNBT010000163.1:0-14495 GCA_039767755.1 Sulfurovum sp. | reverse complement strand
TTGAAGCTAAATAATCAATTGCTGATAATTCCATTAGCATGTCGTATTCTAATTTTTCTTTTAATAGTTTAACACAAGGAATTAGAAATTTTTTATCAATTATTACTACTAAATGTGTATGCTCAACGTAAGCATCTTTTACAGAAATAGAGTAGTTAATTTCTTCATAATCCTTTGAAAAGATTTCATCTTCTTCAATAGGATATCTAGGTACTTGAGGTCCTACAAAGAATCTATCAGAAAAATAAGCTTGTCTTTGAACATTCTCTTTGTTTTTAAACTTTCTCATTTACACTAACCTTTTTTTCTTGTGAGCTCTAAAAATAGATTCAGATCTAATCTTTTTTTGAAGAGTCATTAAAGCATATTGTAAAGTCTCAGGTCTAGGCGCACATCCAGGTAAATAAATATCAACAGGAATAACCCTATCAGCACCTTGAACCGTAGCGTATGTATTAAACATTCCACCTGTGTTTGCACAAGAACCCATTGAGATTACCCATTTAGGATCAGGCATTTGATCATAAAGTCTTCTCATAAATTCAGCATGTTTTTTTGTTAATGTACCAGCAATAACTAAAACATCCGATTGTCTTGGACTTGCTCTAAAAATAGTACCAAATCTATCAAAGTCGTATCTAGATGCACCAGTAGCCATCATTTCGATTGCACAACATGCAAGTCCGTATGTCATTGGCCATAGTGAGTTAGATCTACCAAAATTAACTAATTTATCAATTGCTGTTAATTTTACAGCTGCACCACCATCTTGTAGATAGTTTATTTTATGCTGTGCCATTCAAGACCTCCTTTTTTCCATTCATATAAAAACCCAATTGTAAGTATAAATAGGAAAAGTAACATTGCAACAAATCCGAACCAACCTAAAAGCTTAAAGTTAATTGCCCATGGGAACATAAAAATTATCTCTACATCAAATAAAATAAATAATAAAGCAGTTAAATAGAACTGTGTAGATATCTTATTAGGTTGCTTTGTAACCTCAGGACCACACTCATAAAGCGTTGTTTTTAACTTCTCTGTATCAAGTCTAGCTATTTTTCTTGATACGTATCTTGACGCAGCAACTGTTGCTATGAACGCTGAGAAAGTCACTACAAACATTACAAATGCACCGAAGTAAGGATGTGCAAATTCCATATGTGTCATTTTTTTTCCTTTAATATGAAAAACTTTTAACAATTTTTAATTAAATATTATCCAAATAGTGATGAATTATCACTTATTTAAAAAAACTTATGAGTATCATAATTAAAACAAATACATAAATCCCTTATAGGCTAATAAGCAAAAAAATTAAAAGTATTAATGGTACTAAATGAAACAAAAATTTTGCCTCAATTGCTATTTCTATGCTATATGTATTTAGTAGAAGTATATAAAAGAAGTATGATATTTAAATGAAAACTTGCAAATAATAATTAATATACATTTTTACAAGTGTTTCATTTAGTAATAGTTTAAAAGAACCCTACTTTGTTTTCAGAATCAAATTGACCCTTTTCTTCTTTTGTGATTTGTTCAAGAAAATCACTTAATTTAAATATAGGTTCATCCATAGCAGCAATTTTATATGCAGTATTTTTAATAACAAGCTCAATTTGTCCACCTGTTAATTCGTGAGTTGACAATTCTTCTAAATTGAAGTTTTCTTCAAGAGGTAAATCATCAGGAAGAATATTTTCCCACAGTTTCAATCTTTGTTCTTTATTTGGTTTTAAAAATTCAATTTTGTAGTTAAATCTTCTTGAAAATGCTTTATCTAAGTTTTCAAGTAAGTTTGTAGTTGCTATTAAAATTCCATCAAATCTTTCTATTTGTTCTAAAAAGATATTTTGCATTTGGTTATGCATTTTATCACTACTACTATTTGCACTAGTTCTTGAACTTAAAAATTGATCCGCTTCATTTAAAAGTAAAACAGGGGAAGTTTTAGTTTCTGTTCTAAGTTCATAATACTTATCAAAAATCATTCTTACATTTTTTTCAGACTCACCAATGTACATTGATAAAATTTTAGAACAATCAAAACTAATCACATCTTTTTTAAGGGCTTTTGCAAGTGTTAAGGCTGTTAAAGTTTTACCAGTTCCTGCTACACCATAAAATATAATTTTAGCTTCAATTCCACTTTTTTTATCTTTAAAACCCCATTTTTTAAGTCTATTTGCAACATTTTTATCAACTTGTTTAAGTAATGAATCTAAAGTATCTTTAGTTTTTTTATTTAAAACAACATCATCAAGATTTTTGTTTGTTGAAATTAATTCAAACATATCTTGCTCTTTTATTGCTGCATCTAATTTTAGTTTTGAACTTCTTGGTTTCTTTTTAGTTGGGTGAGAAATCTTGTAAAGTATTTCATCTGGAATATAAAAGTTTCTATTAATACCACCAAATGGGTTTAATACCTCATCATAATCAACTAAATTCTTAGAAACTAAGTTTGAACTCTCTTCAAGTAAGCTTCTATATTTAATTTTTTCATAATCATCTGAAGATATTAGTTCAATTAATGTATTCATATCCCTTAATGTACCATCACCACCTGAATATTCTTCTTTTAAAAGTGCTAAAAATAGTGTTTGTTCTTGTTCATTTAATTGGTTTTTATCAAAAAAGTCTTCAAGTAAAATAGCACCCGTTGTTACACTAAGTCTTTCTTTAATTCTATTTTCAAGTCTAACTAACTTTGATTTTAATCTATTTGTTGAAGGTGAATTTGTGTCAAAATTCTTTTTTACTAGATTTAATTGAACAGCTAAATCAATTCTAAAGAACTGATCTTGTAAATACTCTAAATGGTCATTATAAGTTTTAGCTTCAGGTAAAATAAACTCATTTTTACCATTTTCTACAAACTTTAAATATGCACTTGAAAGTGAAATACTTGAGTTTAATAACTCTAATTTAGATACTTCACTTAATTTTACTTGGTCAAATGAAATCTGAACAACCCATCCAAACTCTAAAAGTGATTTAATAACATTTAATTTTTCTAAATGCTCAAACTTTTCAAGGTCATAAAAGACTGCTAATACATCAATTATTACTATTGCATCTCTACCTTTTACATACTCTTTTGTTAAGTATTGTAATACTTTTGCTTCTTCAAGTGAACATTTTAATTGATTAAATACTGTTGTTTTTTCAATATCTTTAGAATTTATGAACTCTATTAACTCTTTCATATATACCTTTTATTTTAATTTATTTTGTAAATTTTCTTTAAAAGTTGATAGCTCTTCTTTTGTGGAAAACTTTATTTTGTCTTTACTATTTAAAATCAAATTTAAATCTTTTGTTTTTATTATTTTTATTTTATCATAAATATATGTTTTACTATTTTTTTCAATATCAACACTAAAGCTATTTGATATTTCCAATATCTTATCATCACACAAGCTTTTGTATGAACCTTTTGAGTAAATTATTGTTTCACATTTTTGAGATTTTAAATAATTTTCTATTGTTTCTAAATTTGAGTCATTGTACATATTAAGTCCTACAATAATAACGGCAATAAATCCAAATAATCCAATAAAAATCATCAATATCTCCTTTGTTTAAAATGATAATACTTTAAAATTTATGAAAAAAAAGTTAAAATCCTTTTTTACAAACTAAGGGAAAATATGATTAAACAATCAATACTGCTAAGTTTAACACTAGCATGTACGCTACTTTTTACATCTTGTGCTAAGGATTATACTACAGCTAAAAAGGTATTACCTACATTATTAGATAGTGCAAATGAATGTAGAAATGACTCAAATAAAGAGTTTGAATTGGATTGTTATGATCTAATTGCTTATAAAAACTCTATTGCTCTTTTAAGATTAGCTGTAAATAATTACAAAAAAGCAAATTATAAAGAAGCAGCAAAGCAAATTACATATGTATTTAATGAAAACAATTTTTATGCAAACTCTGTGATGTCTGATATATTAAAACAAACAGCAAAAACAAATGAAGATAAAATGAAAGCTATTTCTTTACTTGAAGAAGTAAAACTAGTTGATCCTATTGCTTCTTATAAACTTTATTACTATTATGTATCTATAAATAAAAATCAAGATGCAATAAAAGTTTTAAGTTATGCAGCAAATAATCATGTTAAAGAAGCACAAATAGAGTTATCAAAACTTTATGCAAATGCCCAAGATAACAAACTAGTAAAAGGTGATTTAGCCCTAAGTATCTATTGGCTAAAAGAAGCACAAAGCTCTAAGAGAGATTTTGTTTATGAAATATATGGAATTAAAGACTACTTTAAATAAGCTACATCTTTACATAACTATCAAGCATTGAAGCTATAATAGTTATAGTAAATACAGATACTAATGTTTGAATTGTAATAATTGCAGACATTAGTTTAGTATCACCACCTAATTGCCTTGCTAAAATATAAGAAGATGGTGCTGTTGGCATTGATGCGTATATCATTAAAACAGCTATGGCTAAAAAACTTAACTCAAATTTTAATGCCACAAATATCATAATTGCAGGTAATAAAGCCAACTTAAAAAATAGCGAAGTTAATAACTCTAATTTAACCTCACCCATTGATCTAATATGTAAACCAACTCCAACAGAAAGTAATCCTAAAGGTAAAGCTATCATACTAGTAATTGATAAAATTTCATTTATAAAAGGTAAAAGAGTAATACTAAAAAAGTTTAAAGACCCTCCAATAATACAAGCAATAATCAAAGGATTTTTAATAACAGCTAATACAAAGGATTTAAAGTTTACTTTTTGTTCTTCATTATATAAAGCAAATATACCAATACAAATAAAGTTTAAAAAAGGAATTGTAAAGGTCATTATTAAAGCTGCTATTATTAAGCCTTCATCTCCATATAATGAAGTAATTAAAGCTAAGAAAACATAGGTATTAAATCTAGTTGAACCTTGAAAAATAGAAGTAAAGGCATCTTCTTTAAAAAATAGCATAAACTTATCTAAAAACATTAGAAAAAGTGCAAGTACACTTATGGAAATAATAGCACTTAATACAATATCAAAGCCGTTTATTCCACTTAGATTTGCATTTGCTAGTTTATAAATAAGTAAAGAAGGAAAAAGTATATAGTAGGTTATTTTATCAGCCAAATCCCAAAAGTTTTCACCTGGAATATTAATTCTTTTTAGAAAATATCCCAGTGCTATTAATGAAAATATTGGAGCTAATGCTAATAAAACACCATTCATAATTACTTTTCTACTAAATTATATAAATCTTGAATCTCTTGAGCCCATATCTCTTCATTTATTGTTTCAAGAACTAAAGGAATATCATCCATTCTTTCATCATTCATAATAAACTTAAAGGCATCCCAACCAATTTTTCCAACACCTAAAGAATCATGTCTATCAACCCTACTACCAAGATCTGGTTTTGAGTCATTTATGTGCATACCCATTAAGTATTCTCTTCCAACAATATCATCAAAGTCTTGCCATGTTTTATCATAAGCTTCTCTAGTTCTTATGTCATATCCAGCTGTAAACATATGACAAGTATCAATACATACACCAACTCTACTCTTATCTTCTATCTTGTCAATTAAGTAAGCTAAATGCTCAAATTTATATCCTAAGTTAGAACCTTGACCTGCTGTATTTTCAATAACTAGTTTAATGTCATTTGTTGCATCAATTGCTTGATTCATAGATAAAGCAATTCTGTCTAAACACTCATCTTCTGTTATTTTTCTTAAGTGACTACCAGGATGGAAGTTTAGTCTATCAAGTTTTAAGATTTCACATCTTTCAATTTCATGGATAAAACCATTTAAAGATTTTTCTCTTTTTTCTTCTTCTGGATGACCTAAATTAATTAAATAGCTATCATGAGGAAGTATATGTTTAGCCTCAATTCCTGTTTTGTCAAACTCTTCAAACCACTTGTCTAAAGTCTTTGTATCAAAATCTTTAGCTGCCCATTGTCTTTGATTTTTTACAAATAAAGCAAAGGCCTTTGCTCCAATTTCTCTTGCATTTATTAAGGCATTATATACCCCACCACTTGCGCTTACATGTGCTCCAACATACTTCATATATTCATCCTGTTTAAATTATTGTTTTATTATTTATAATCTTAAGTTATAAAATATAAAAGTGTAGTTTATATACACTCTTCAAAAAAAATATTAATTTTTGTTAAGATTTATATTATCCTAAAAGGCCTAAGGATAGAATAACTTAAAATCATTTCTAATCAAATAACTTCAAAATGCAAGGTGAATATATGGAAAAAGTAGTAATCATTGGTGGTGGATATGCAGGGATTTATGCCCTAAGACAGTTAGTTCAAAACAAAAACATCAAAATCACTTTAATAGATAAACACACTTTCCACAACCTACAACCTGAAGTTTATGACCTAATTGCAAACAAATCAAACATAGCAGATGTTACTATTGATTTAACTACACTATGCTTAGGGTTTGAACACGATTATTTAGAATACAAAAACTTAAAAGTAAGAAATATAGATAAAGATGCTCAAAAAATTTATACAGAAGAGCAAGAAATTGTTGAATATGATTATTTAATTATGGCAGCAGGAACAAGAACATTTTTCCCTACTCAAATTGAAGGTTTAAACAACGCCCACGATATTAAAAAATTACATTGGGCAATGTTCTTTAAACAAAGTTTTGAAAATGAATTATTTAAAAAAATAAGAGACGAAGCTAAAGAGTGTGCTGACACTCATATTGTTGTTGTTGGAGCTGGGTTATCTGGTGTTGAAATTGCAGCTGAAATGGCATACAACTCAAGAAAATTCTTTAAAAGAGGAAATTTCTCTTGTGATAACTTAAAAATTTCTCTTATATCAAGTGCTGATACCATACTTCCAGGGCTTAATAAAGAGCTTATAAATATTTCTCACCAAAGATTAAAAGAGTTAGGTATCAAAGTTATTACGGGTACTAAACTTACAAAAATGGAAGATGGTTATGCATATCTTTCAAATGGTACAAAAATCAATCAATCATTTTTAATTTTTACAGGTGGTATTGAATCATCAAAAATTAAAGGTTTAGAGAACTTTGATACAAATCAAAGGGGTCAAGTAAAAGTTAATAAATTTTTACAAACAAATGAAAATAAAAATATATTTGCTGTTGGTGATATTGCTGAAGTTAAAACTCCTGAGGGTGAATTAATGCCTCCAAATGTTACAATAGCCAGAATAACAGGTACCGTTGCAGGAAAAAATATATTAAACTTAATTGATAAAAGAGGCTTACATGAATGTAAACCTAAACTTGAGGGAATTTTAATTGCTTTAGGTGGAAAGTATGCAGCTGGTAATCTTTATGGTTTATTAAATGTAAAAGGTAGAATTGCCTATGAAATTAAATCATATGTATTTAGTTCATATAGAAAACCTCTTCTTAAACTTATTAAAAAAGGTTACAATAGATTAAAAAAGATTAAAGAAAATGGTAACTAATTAATCTTTTAGTATCTTTATCAAGATACCATTAGGTTTATCCCTAAATACAATATCTTTTTTATTTTGAGTTAGAAGTTCATATAAAAAGTTTTTTTCATAATCTTCATTTATAAATGTTTTATTAAACTCTTTTGCGTCCATACATCTTAAGGCATCTTTACATACCTCATCATCATATACTTTTAAATCCAATACAACAGTACCAGCTGATAAGATCTGTAAGTAAACATGATCATCATAATAGTTCACAAAACCTTTGTCATAAAACTTCATAGTGGGTGTTTTAATTATAATTGTTGCAGTGTTTGAATGACTCAAAGTTTTAGTAACACATGCACTTAGAAAAAAAGAAATACTTATAAATATGAAAATATTAATTAGATTTTTAATATCTAATCCTTTGTTTTAAAAAATTTTACTATAATATTCCAAAAATATTATAAATTTAGACAAATAAGATAATTAAGATAATTAAGAAAAGATAATACTAAGGTTTAAAATTGCTAGTACATATATGTTGCGCTGTAGATAGTCACTATTTTTTAGAAAGAATACAAGAAGAATTTCCAGATGAAGAATTAGTAGGATACTTTTATGATCCAAATATTCATCCATATGGTGAATATAGATTAAGATATTTAGATGTTGAGTACTCATGTAATAAATTGGGTATCAAACTAATTGAAGGTGCATATAACTTAGAAGAATGGCTTAATAAAGTAAAAGGAATGGAGCATTTACCTGAAAAAGGTGATAGATGTACAGTTTGTTATGATGATAGGCTAGAAACTACTGTTAAAAAAGCTCAAGAATTAGGACATGATAAGTTCACTTCAACCCTGTTGATTTCTCCAAAAAAATCTCAAGATAAACTTGATAAAATCGGTCATAACTTAGAAAGTTTAACAGGTGTTGAGTTTATTTTTAGAGATTACAGAAGTGCTCAAGGACAAGAATTACAAGGTAAAAGAGTAAAAGAAAACTCTTTATATAGACAAAACTATTGTGGTTGTTTATTTGGATTAGAGCCTCAAAGGGAAGCCCAAAAGAAAATAATGGATGAAATGTTTAATCCAATTTCAAATCAAGTTTTACCTGAGTCTATTGAAGAAAGACTAGAGTTATATAAACAAAGAAATTCACTTGAAGAGAAACAAGAAGATTACAAAATAATCAAACAAAGATTTTTAAACTACAGACTTCTAAGTGGTAAGGTTCTTGCTGCTAAAAAAGTAATACCATCATATATTATGTGTTACTCAACTGTAAATAGAAATAGAACAAATGGAAGAGTAGAATACTCAAAAGATGGTATTTCATATTTAAATAGAGATGAAGTAAAACTTCTAAGCATAGAAAAGTTTAATGAACTTGCTAATACAAGTTTTAAAAATGTAAAAGAACTAATGTATGCGCCATTAAGATTTGAATTAGAACAAGAAATTAGAAATAAAGTAATCAAAAATCCATTTGATTTAAGTGCTTTAATTGTACTTGATAATATAGAAGATGTAAAATATGAAATCACTATAAACGCTGAAACTTACGAAGATGTAAAAGAAGCTCTTATATGAAAATATTAGTGAGTGCCCTTGAAACTTCATCAAATATTCATCTAAAAGAATTAAAGAAAAATCTAAATGATGATGTTGAATTTGTAGGGGTATTTGATAAAAATTTAGGTACACCCTTATATGATTTAACAAACTTAGCAATAATGGGTTTTGTGGATGCAATAAAAAAGATTAGATTCTTTTTTAAACTAAGAGATGAACTAGTAACACTAGCTAAAGACTGTGACAAAGTTCTACTTATGGACTCTTCAGGCTTTAATTTACCCTTAGCAAAAAAACTAAAACAAACATATCCAAACAAAGAAATTATCTACTACATACTTCCTCAAGCATGGGTTTGGAAGAAAAAAAGAGTAGTAAAATTAGAAGCATACTGTACTAAGCTTTTATCAATCATTCCTTTTGAAAAAGAGATTTATAATGACAAAGAAAAAATCTCTTATGTTGGCCATCCTTTACTTGATGAAATAAATGAGTTTAAAGATAAGCCATGTGTATCTGGAAAAATTGTATTTATGCCTGGAAGCAGAAAAACAGAAATTAAAAATCATATGCCTGTATTTAAAGAACTAATTAAAAAAATACCAAATAAAGAGTTTATTTTAATTATTCCACCAAAATTTGATGATGCTTATATAAAATCTATTTATGGAGATATTTCAGGTTTTACAATTTCAAACAATGCCCATGAAGAATTACTAAATGCTGAATATGGTTTCATTTGTTCAGGAACAGCTACTTTGGAAGCTGCACTAATAGGAACACCATTTACCTTAAGTTATGTGGCTAAAAAACTTGATTATAAGATAGGTAGAATGTTTATAAAACTAAAGTATGTGGGCTTAGCAAATATCTTTTTTGAGAAAATGAATAAAAATCCTATTCATAGTGAATTTTTACAAGAAAATGTAAGTGTAGATAATCTATATAATGACTATATTAACTGTAATAAATCAGAATTTATAGCCAATTCAAAATTATTAAGAAACTATTTAAAACAAGGCAGTTCAGCAAATACTGCTAGCATAATTCAAAACTAATAATCATTTAGATAAAATATTATCCATTATAAAACTACATAGGAATTATTAATGTTAGACATAAACGAAATTCAAGAAATTTTACCACATAGATATCCATTTTTATTAGTAGATAGAATTACTGATATGGAAAAAGGTAAATCAATTAACGGATTTAAAAATATCTCAATTAGCGAACCTGCATTCATGGGTCACTTTCCAGGTCACCCTATTTACCCAGGTGTACTTATCTTAGAAGGTATGGCACAAGCAGGTGGAGTACTAGCTTTAAAAAGCAACGACTTATCAAATGAAGAATTACAAAACAAAGTTATTTATTTTATGAGTATTGATGGTGCTAAATTTAGAACTCCTGTTAAACCAGGTGATAAATTAGAGTATAGAATTGAAATTAAAAAATTAAGAGGAACTTTAATCGTACTTGATGGTAAAGCTTATGTTGATGACAAGTTAGTTGCAGAAGCGGAACTAAAAGCTATGGTAGTTGATAAATAGGTATAGTGATGAACAATATCCACGCAACTGCAATAATCGAAGATGGCGCAATTATAGGCCAAAATGTAACTATAGGACCATATACTATTATTGGGCCTAAAGTAACTATAGGTGATGGTACAAAAATTGGAAGTCATACAGTTATTGAAGGTAAAACTACAATAGGTAAAAACAACGAAATCTTTTCACACTCAACTTTAGGTTCAATACCTCAAGACTTAAAATTTGATGGTGAAGATGTTGAGTTAATTATTGGTGATAACAATAAAATTAGAGAATACACTTTATTTAATCCAGGTACACAAGGTGGTGGAAGCATCACTAAAATCGGTGATAATAACTTATTTATGGGATACACGCACGTGGCTCATGATGTTATTGTTGGTAATAACTGTGTATTTGCTAACTGTGCTACTTTAGCAGGACATGTTGAAGTTGATGATTATGTAGTAATTGGTGGATTAACACCAATTCATCAATTTTGTAAAATTGGAACTCAAGCTATGGTAGCTGGTGGTTCAGTTGTGACTCAAGACATTCCTCCATTTTGTTTAGCAGAAGGAAATAGAGCTGTATTAAGGGGATTAAACCTAAATGGTTTAAGAAGAAGACTTGATAGCAGAAAAGAAATTGATGAAATCAAACAAGCTTATAAGGCACTATTTGAATCAAATGAGCCATTAAGTGAAAATGCTAGAAAAATTTATGACGCTAGCGAAAATGAGAATGTAAAAAATTTAACTCTTTTTGTACTTGAAACAAAAAGAGGAATTCCATTTAACAGAAAATAATTAGGTGATATATGAGTAAAATAATTTGCGACTTTTGCGGAGCTAAAGACACTAGTGATAACCCAGTAATAGCTGGAGACAATGCATTTATTTGTAAATCATGTGTAAACGCTGCACATGATATTATGAATGGTTCATCAACACAAATAGAACAAACAAAAACAACAGAAGAAGTTGCTAAAGAGATTGAACTTAGAACTCCTGCTGAGTTAAAAGCAATTCTTGATGAATATGTAGTTGGTCAAGACACGGCTAAAAAAGTACTTAGTGTAGCTGTATACAATCACTACAAAAGAATTTTTAGAAAACATGAATTAGATGATGATACTGAATTAAATAAATCAAATGTACTTTTAATTGGTCCAACAGGTTCTGGTAAAACATTACTTGCTCAAACTATTTCTAAGTACTTAGATGTACCATTAGCAATAGCAGATGCAACTTCTTTAACAGAAGCTGGATATGTGGGTGATGATGCTGAGAATGTAGTTACAAGACTTGTTCAAGCAGCTGATGGTGATATTGAAAAGGCTCAAAGAGGGATTATTTTTATTGATGAAGTTGATAAAATTGCTAGAATGGGTGAAAATAGAAGTATTACAAGAGATGTATCAGGTGAAGGTGTACAACAAGCTTTACTAAAAATTGTAGAAGGTGCTGTTGTTAATGTTCCACCAAAAGGTGGAAGAAAACACCCAGGTCAAGAAGCGCTACAAGTAGATACAACAAATATTTTATTTGTATGTGGTGGTGCATTTGATGGACTTGAAGATATTATCAAGAAAAAACAAGGTGCAAATACTTTAGGATTTAATCACGATAAAAAATCTAAAAATGACCATGACGAAGTTATTTCTTCTGTTCAAACAGATGATTTAGTAAAATATGGTCTTATTCCTGAACTTATAGGTAGATTACATATGTTAGCTACTTTAAATGAAATCACAGAAGATAATATGGTTCATATTTTAACTGAACCAAAAAATGCTCTAGTAAAGCAATACATCAAACTATTTGAAATGGATGATGTTAAATTAGAGTTTGATAAAGACGCTTTAAAAGCACTTGCTAAATTAGCAATTGAAAGAAAAACAGGGGCAAGAGGTCTTAGATCTATTTTAGAAGATATTATGTTAGATATCATGTATAATATCCCTGAATACAAAAACAAGACTATTACTATTACAAAAGAAGTAGTAACAAAAGAAAAAGAACCAAAAATAGCGTAAAGGAATAGATGTGTTTTTTAATAAGTTAATCGGAGTTTTCTCAAATGACATGGCAATAGATTTAGGTACAGCAAATACTATTGTTTCTGTTAGAGGTAAGGGAATCATTATAAATGAGCCTTCAGTGGTTGCAGTTCAAAAAGACAAATTTGGTAAAGATAGAATCTTAGCAGTTGGTCAAGAAGCTAAACAAATGATTGGTAAAACCCCTTTAAATATCCAAGCTGTTAGACCAATGCAAGATGGTGTAATTGCTGATTTTGAGATGACTGAAAGAATGATTAGATATTTCATTGAAAAAGCTCACTCTAGAAAATCTTTTGTAAGACCAAGAATTATTATTTCTATTCCTTATGGTATTACACAAGTTGAAAGAAAAGCAGTTGAAGAATCTGCAATTAGTGCAGGAGCTAGAGAAGTATTCTTAGTTGAAGAACCTATGGCTGCAGCTATTGGTGCTGGTATTCCAGTATCTGATCCATCTGGTTATGTGGTAGTTGATATTGGTGGTGGGACTACTGAAATTGGTGTAACTTCATTAGGTGGACTTGTAATATCTAAATCAATTAAAATAGCAGGTGATAGGCTTGATAAAGCTATTATTGATTATGTTAGACAAAACTTCAATTTATACATTGGAGAAAGAACATCTGAAACAATTAAATTAGCTATTGGTACTGCTGTTAAGTTAGATAAAGAATTAACTATTAAAGTTAAAGGTAGAGATAACTCAGGACTTTTATCTACAGTTGAATTAGGTAGTGAAGGTGTTAGAACTGCAATTAAAGAGCCATTAAAAGAAATCGTTAGTGCCTTAAAAAGTGTATTAGAAGAAATGCCACCTGATTTAGCTGGTGATGTTGTTGATAATGGTGTTATTCTAACAGGTGGTGGAGCTTTAATTAGAGGACTTGATAGATATATCGCTGAGATTGTAAAACTTCCTGTTAAAGTTGCAGATGAACCATTATTAGCTGTTGCATACGGAACAAGCAAAGTGTTAGATGAGGATCAATTACTTAAACTAATTACTAATGCGTAAATTCTTCTTTTTCTTAATCTTATTAGCAATTGGCTTATCATATGCCTTTAAATTGGATGTTGCCATTGCTAATAAATTAACTTTTTTAAATGACTTTAAAATATATTATCTTCAAAAAGTTGCAAATATAAGCTTTTCAATTGATAAATATTTTAATCAATTAAATACAATCCAAACTTTAAAAACTGAAAATATTCAATTAAAAAAATATGAACTTCTTCATAATCAAGCTAGTCAAAAACTAAATGAACTATCAAATATAAGTGAAAATATAAAAGAAGATTTAAACTCAAATACTACCCTTACTAATGTTATTAGCTATGAAAACTATAATGACTACACGAAGGTTATTTTAGATTATAAAAAGCAAAGTGAAGATATTTCTGCTTTAATAACAACAGAAAATTTTGCAGCCGGAATTGCCATAAAAGATAAAGATCAAACCTTTGGACTTTTAAATGGAAATAAGAAGTGTTCTTATGCTGTGTTTATTGGAGATTTAAAGGTACCTGGAATTGTAAACTACTCAAATGAGAGACAAGAGTATGTATTTTTAAACTATATCCCTATTTGGCAAGAAATTAATATAGGTGATGAAGTGATAACTTCTGGTATGGATAATGTATTTTATGAAGGTGTAAAAGTAGGAAAGATTGTAGAAATAGAAAAATACCCTACTATGCAAAAGGCTTATGTAAAACCTTATGCAAATATTTTAAAAGAAAAATACTACTTTGTTTATACTAATAAACAAGCACAAATTACTCCAATTAGTGCCAAGCCATAATATTATCTACTTTATCCCAAGTTAGATCATCACTTTTTTTATGAT
>JBDNBT010000162.1:0-2805 GCA_039767755.1 Sulfurovum sp. | reverse complement strand
TCTATTGAAGTTTTTACCATAGGAGCTATTGATTCTATTGTATTTAGAACCCTATGCTTATCACTATTGTCTAATGTTTCATTTATCATATTAGAAGATAGATAAATAATCGTAGTACTAAAAGCAATAAGAATAAAGACAAATATAGCAATAGATTTATACATAGATTTAATTTGCAATCTAACTCCTTTAATTTTAATAATTATAACATAGTTTAACGAAATTTAACGGATTATTACTATAAACAATAAAATTTAAGCTTTATCTAAGCCTATATAGTGCTATAATTCAAATGTAACAAAAACTAACGAAAAACAACGAAAGGAAACAAAGTGAAATTTACAGGTCATTTAAGAAGGAGAATGAGTCAACGTGGAATCAACAAAAAAATGGTTGATATTGTTTACCAATACGGAAAGGAAAAAGGTGATAAGATAGTGTTAAATAAAAAAGATGCAATGAAAAAATGTGCTGAAATACAAGCTACCCTAAAGTATCTAAAAAAAATAATGGATAAGGGTGGTTTAGTAGTTGTATGCGAAAATAACTCAATAAAAACATCATATAGGTATGAATAAATGTTAAGAAATGTAAGTTTAGTTTTAAGTGCTTTAATCTTTGTAGGGTGTTCAACTACAAATGAAAATATTAAGAAACCTCAGACAAGTGAGTTAAAAGAAGTAGATACTTCAAAAGCCAAAGAGCTTATTGCTGAAATTGTAAATGATATAAATAGTGTTCCAATGAGTAGAGTAAAAACAAACACTAAAACTACTTCTAAAGATACAAATGAAGTTACAAAAAAAGCTCAAATAATAGAACCTTTAGATGAAACAATTGAAAAAAAGAAAATAGTTAAGTTCTCTTTTAATGGTGAATGGATTGGTTCAAAAACTTCAAAGTTTCTTCAAAGAAAAATTAAACTAAATCAAGTAAATGATAGTTATGCAAGAGGTCAATTAATTCTTTCGTACTTAAACACAAGTGGTGTTGAAACAGTTACCGATGAATTTAAGTTAGAGGTGTTTTTAAATGACTTTGATATAGAAGGATTTATAAAAGACCCTAAAACTTCTAAGATTGAAAAAATAAAGATTCTAAGAGATAGTAAAAATGAGTTTAGAATAATTTCAGATGAAAACACAATCTTCTTTGAAGGTGCATCTATGATGTTTAAAAAAGATGAATTCATTAAAAATGATAGCAAAGACTTACAATTATCAAAGATTAAAGAGTACTTTAAAAACCAAAACAACACAGTAATTGATTCTAAAAATGACATTGTTTGGCAAGATACAAACTCAGTTATGTATTTAAAAACTAACTATGAGAATGCAAAGTTTTACTGTGAAGGTTTAGGTGATGGATGGAGTTTACCTTCAAGAAATCATATTAAAGATACATACTCAATAGTAGATAATAAGATAGATAAAGCATTTAAAAATGGTATTAACTCATCATACTGGACAAATGAAGAAAGTATAGATGATGTACTTAAAGCTTGGAGCTTTGATTATCAATCAGGTAAAGAAAAAATAGTTAATAAAGATATGAAATTAAATATAAGATGTGTAAAAGCAAACAAATAAAAAAAAGAAATTAAGAAAAAGAAACTAAGGACAACAAATGAAAAGATTAGTATTAAGTGTAGTAGCAGCAGGTTTATTAAGTACAAGTGCAATTGCAAATGAGTGTGCAACAATATCTGAAAAGATTGGATTTGGAGCAATTGGTATTGTTCAAGGTGTAGTTATAGGTGGACCTATCGGAGCTTTATGGGGACTTGGAACTATTATTTATGCAGATAAAGCTAATGGATGTGAAGATAAAGACCTTCAAATAACTAAAGCAGCAACTAAAACAGAAAAAACAATAACATTATTAGTTCAAAATGGTTCAATGGATCAAGACAAAGAAGAGAAGAATACAGAAGTTGAAAAAACAACTAAAACTTTAGATGAAATAAAAACTCTTAAAAACCCAGAACCAGTTCAAACATACAAAGAAGTTAATAGTTTCGTAAACTTTGCTTATGATAAGTATGATTTTAAAACAACAAATACAGAACTTAGTACTTTAAATATGTCAAATGCTACTAAAGTTGAAATAGAAGGTCATACAGATTCAAAAGGAACTGATGAGTACAACTTTGCTTTAGGATTAAAAAGAGCTAACTCTGTTAAAGCATATTTAATTAAAAACAATATTCCAAAGAACATAGTTTCAGTTAAGTCATTTGGTGAAGCTGCTCCTATATCTAATGTAGATGCTTCTAATAGAAGAGTTGATTTAAAAATCACTTATAAGTAAGGGGTATACTTATGAAAATCATAAAAGTATTAACAATAATGATGATGTTACTAAGTAGCTATATGTATGCAAAAGACTTTGTTCTTAATGTACAAAACCAAACAAATAAAAACCCTATAAAAGTCTCAATTCCTTTAGAAATTGATGATAAGGGTAAGATAATTCCTTTCCAAAGATTAAATGTACCAAATGCAGGTGATATAAAAAACCTTAAGATTATCACTGCCCCTGGATTAAAAGGAACAATGATTGATGAAAGGGAGATTGTAGTTTTTTATAAAACTTCTTTAGATGTAGCTGGAATGAATATTAGAAATGTATATAAAGTTGGAGTGGGACGATTGTATTATGATGAAAGTGTATTAACAATAAACCTTGATAATGACTACTACCAAAATATCAATTCATTTTTAAGTTACCACAACATTAAATCAAAATATATAAAAGACTTGGATAACACCTACGGCACTTGGGTAGAAATACTTTAAACAAATA
>JBDNBT010000161.1:0-2575 GCA_039767755.1 Sulfurovum sp. | reverse complement strand
TCCTCAACTTAGCATATTTTTCAGTGAAATTATGGAAAAATATACTAAGTGATTAAAGGGTAACTGTTAGATTTACACAGTTTATTTTACAGGGTCTAAGTAAATTAACTTATTAAATAAGCAAGTTAAAACTTGCTTATTTTAATCTCTATTTATGAAGTGATTGAGCTACAATAGATAAAAACTCATCTTTTGTTTTTTTATCTTTTTTAAATAAACCTCTAAGTGCAGAAGTTACAGTAGTTGAACAGATTTTTTCAACACCTCTCATTTCCATACACATATGTCTAGCATCAATCATAACAGCTACACCTTTTGGTTTTAAATGTTCATTTAAAGCATCACAAATTTGTTCTGTCATTTGTTCTTGAATTTGAAGTCTTCTTGCAAATACATCAACAACTCTTGGTATTTTACTAAGTCCTACAACTTTTCCATTTGGAATATATGCAACATGGGCTTTTCCAATTATTGGTAACATGTGATGTTCGCATTGAGAATAAAACTCTATGTCTTTTACAACTACCATTTCGTCATTTGTTGAAGTGAATAATGCTTTTTGAATAATCTCTTTAGGGTCTTGTTTATAACCACTACACAAAAATTCATAAGATTTTCTAACTCTTTTAGGAGTATCTAGTAAACCTTCTCTTTCTACATCTTCTCCAACATGCTCTAGCATTTTTCTTACAGAACTTTCAAATTCTAAGTCACTCATTTTTTTCCTTTAAAGGCTAATAATATTACTAACATCCCATAGGGGAATAAATATACCCATAACTATCCATAAAATTAGAAAAGTCATAAATATTAAAAAAATAGGCTGAATTATTCCAATAAATATATCAAAGCTTCTTTCAAACTTTTGTTTGTAAATAATCTTTATATCACTTGAAATTGTTTCAATACTATTTGTTTGTTGTGCTATGTTTATTAAGTTTATTACTATATCATCAAAAATCTCTGCTTTTTTAAAACTAAAAGCTATAGATTTTCCTTTGTATAGCAAACTATTACATTGGCTTATTTTATCTAAAAGGTATTTATTTTTGATTAAATAAGAACTATTTGAAAATGCTATATGAAACTCATATTTACCTTTTAAAAAAACTTCAATTAGTAAAAATATTTTATATAGTTCGTAGTATCTATAAAAAGGAAAAACTTTAAATAAAAACTTATCAACTTTTTTTTTATTCTTTATGAAAATATATATAAAACTAAAAGTTATTAATATGACTACTAACAGTATATAAATTAAATAATTAGCAAATAGATACTCCATAAAAAACAAAGATTTCGTTGCAAAACTAGCACCACCTTCTTTTATAAGATTTTTAAACTTTGGAATTACAAAAGTAAATATTGCCATTAAACTAAATATAAAAGATACAAACAAAAATATGGGATATGAAAGTTTTTTTTGAAACTTTGATTTTAAATTTTTTTCTTCTTTTAAAATGGTATTTAATGCATTTAGATTACTTTTTATTTCTCCAGTTTTAGAAATGAGCATAAAAAATAGTTTTACAGTTTCATTAATCTTCAAATCTTTTAAAGTAGTATCAACATCTTTTTGCTCTATTAAAAGTTTATATATAAGATTTATAAATTCTATTGATTGCTTGTCTTTTCTACTATTTTTAATAATATTTAGGGCTTCATTAAAATTAATATTAGAAAGTAAAATTAGATTTAATTCATTTAAAATATTTATTACTATTTCGTCTTTAAAAACTTTTATCTCTTTGTTTTTTTTCTTTATAGAAATTATATTTTTTGGTAGATTTGAGTTATCTAATTGTTCTTTTGTTTGTATTATTTTCTTTAGTTTTTTATTTTTTTCTTGATATATAATTTCATATTTATTCATAGTTTATGACTTTATATATCTCTTCTTTTGATGTAAGTTTTTCACTTACTTTTATCATACCATCTTTGAATATATCAATATAATTATTTTTTATTAAGTACTCTTTTATTAGATCATATGAGTCTTTTTTTAAAAGCATTGATGAAATGTTTTCATCAATTTTTATGATTTCTCCCAAACTTAACCTATCAAAATAACCTGTAAAATTGCATTTTTCACATCCTTTATTATCACATGATTTACAATAGGATAGTACAAGCCTTTGGGATAAAATATATTTTAGTGATGTTGAAAGTAAAAACTTATCAGCTTTTAAATCAACTAGCCTACTTATGGTTTGCAAAGCAGAGTTTGAATGTATACTTGAAATCACAAGATGACCTGTTAATGAAGCTTGTAAAGCAATATTTAGAGACTCTTCTTCTCTAATCTCTCCAATCAAAAGTACATCAGGGTCTTGTCTTAAAATGTTTTTTAGTATTGAATTAAAAGTAAGTCCTATTTTATTATCCACTGCTATTTGTTGAATATTTTGTATTTTGTATTCAACGGGATCTTCTACTGTTATGATTTTTCTTTTATCAGAATTTAAAAGTTTCAGTAATGAATATATAGTAGTTGTTTTTTGGCAAGACGGGTTCGTGCTCTACGCTCACGCCTGTCTAGGTGTGTTCCAGCCTTATTAGACTGTCTGATTAGTAT
>JBDNBT010000160.1:0-3991 GCA_039767755.1 Sulfurovum sp. | reverse complement strand
CTGTTTTAGATGCCAAAGAAATTGGAATTAAGGAAATGCTTGATTTGTTAGGAACTTCATTTGAAGCTACTGATTCATTACTATTATTTTTATTACCACAATATTTAGCAGATGAAGTAATTAAATCAACAATACATTCTTTACATATTACGACATTAGACAAAGGTGTGGCATTTGCATTCCCATTATCACACATGAAAGGTATATCTTTAACAAAAGAAGATATATTTAAAGAAAAAGCATATCAAGTTAATGTACACAACAATGAAGTTATAAAAGAAGAAATAAAATGAAACAAAACCTAAATCTTGAAGATATCAATGAAGTAATAAATACTGGCCAACCAGTATTATTATATTTTAGTGGTGAGAACTGCTCTGTTTGTAAGGTTTTGAAACCTAAAATTGACAAAGCTGTTAGTGAACAACTCCCATATTTCAATTTAATTGAGATAAAAACAGATGAACAACTACTTTTAAGTAGAGAATTTAGCATATTTTCAATTCCAACCACTATAATTTACTTCGATAAAAAAGAGTTTAAAAGATATGGTAGAAATATGAGTGTACAATTATTTATTGATGAAATTAAAAGACCATATAAATTAATGCTTGAATAAGGATTATATTATGAATAAAGTTTTATTGGCATTTTTGATTATTTTTACTTTGATGCAGTTAATTCAAACTGAACAAGAAAATTTTCCAATTGATGAAGCAAAAGTTATTAAAGCGCCTACTGAGATTATGACAATGTTAGAGACATCTTGTTTTGATTGTCATTCAAACCAAACAAATTGGCCATGGTATTCAAAGATTGCACCATTTTCATGGGTTATTTCTAGTCATGTAAATGATGGTAGAAGAGCAGTTAATTATTCTGAATGGGAAGATTACACTGAAAAAGAAAAACTAAATGAGCTAGAGGCTACATATAGAACTGTATATGCAGTAATGCCCCTTTCAAGTTATTTATGGCTTCATCCAAAAGCTGATTTAACTAAAGAGCAAAGAAAACAGATAAGAGAATGGACAGGAGTTAGAAATAGAAATTAGACAACAGGCAACGGAACTTTTAGAGAATAAAAAAGATTTATTAACTATTACATATTTTAAACTTCAAAAACTTTTTGAAGAAAAGTATGGAAAAAATACTGTAGTACTTATGGAAATTGGTACTTTTTTTGAAGTATATGAAGTTAATAATGAAGAAGATCAAATAGGTAAAGCAAAAGAAATTGCTGAACTACTAAATATTCAATTAACAAGAAAAAATAAAAATATTCTTGAAAATTCTAAAGAAAATCCAATTATGGCCGGTGTACCTGCAATTTCTTTTGAAAAGCATCTAGCTAGAATAATCTCTGAACAAAAATATACAATAGTAGTAATAAGACAAAAAGGAATACCTCCAAAAGTAGTAAGGTATTTAGATAATGTAATTAGTCCAGGTACTAACTTTGATTTTGTTATTGATCAAGATGAAAACAACGTTACTTCACTTGTAATTGAACAAATAAAAGGTATATATTTAGTTGGATACAGTGCCATTGATGTTACAACAGGTAAGTGTTATTATAATGAAGTACATGGAACTAGTGAAGATAAATTTTACGCTTTAGATGAAGTGTTTAATTATATGAATATGCATAAAACAAATGAAATAGTAGTAACTTTTACAGATTCAAGTATTGATCAAAAAGAAGTAATTGATTACTTAGAATTAAAACTAAAAACTTTTCATATAGGATCTTTTAAACCTAAAGTAAACTATCAAAATGAATTATTTAAAAATGTATTTAATATTCAGTCCTTATTAACACCTATTGAGCATCTTGATATGGAGAGATCAATTTTATCTTGTGAGAGTTTAGCAATACTTATTGACTTTGTAATTGGACATGATTCAAATATTGTTCAAAAACTTTCTTTACCTGTAAAACTTGATGTAAGTAAATATATTTATTTAGGAAATAATGCTTTAGAGCAGTTAAATATAATAGAAACTACCCACAATCCAAGTTTGATTAAACTAATGAATAATACTTCAACAGCTATGGGAAAAAGACTTTTAAAAGAAAGATTAACTCACCCTGTTAAAGATACAAAAGAGCTTTTAAGAAGATATGGATTATCTAAAGAATTATATGACTACCATGCCCCAATTGAAAATGAATTGGCTAATATTTATGATATTGAAAGACTAACAAGAAGAATTAAACTTGAAAGACTTCATCCTTTTGAATTAAACTACTTATATGATTCATTACTTAGTATAAAAGAAGTTGTTGCTTTTATGGAAAACTATAAATTTATGACACCACCTTGTAGTAGCGCTGACTTAAGTATGTTTATAAACTCAATTGATGAAACTTTTGACTTAAGTATATGTGGAAAATACATGCTAAAAGATGTTGATTCAAATATGGTGTGTGGTGGAATAAATACTAAAATAGATGAATTAAATGCTGAAAATGATATTTTATATTCTAAGTTAGAAATTCTAAGAAAACATATAGCTTCATATTTAAAATCAAGTGATGACAGCTTGATAAATATAAATAGATTAGATAAAGAAGGTTTCTTTATCTCTTTAACTAAAAACAGATATAACCAAATTAAAGAAGAGTTATCAAACTCTCATATTATAGTTGATGATGATTTATATTTATTTAAAGATTTTAATATAAAAGTTCAAACAACTTCTGTGAAAATATTTTGTAAATTAACTGAAGATATTAGTGATAAATTCGTTCATAATTTAAGAAAAATAATAGAGTTAAATAAGCATGTATTTAAAGAAAAACTAAGTGAGTTTGAAAAGAAATTTGCTAATTTACTTGAAGAATTAGTTCAATTTATCGCTGAAATTGACCTTACTGTTTCAAATATAAAAACAGCTAAAAAATACAATTATACTTGTCCCAAAATTGTAAAAGCAAATGATGATGAGAATTTTTTAGAATTAGTTGATTTAAGACATCCTATAATTGAAGCTAATGAAGACCAAGGTATATATGTACCAAATGATATTATTTTAGGCCAGTTGGCATATGCTTCTAAAGAGCATAAAGACAATGTAATAATAAAAAATTCAAACCCTACAAGTGTAAAAGATAATAAAATGCATGGGGTACTATTATATGGTATTAACTCATCGGGTAAATCTTCACTTATGAAGTCAATAGGAATTGCAGTTATTTTAGCTCAAGCAGGTTTTTATGTACCAGCTAAGTCTATGAGATTTTCAATATTTGATGCTGTTTATACTAGAATTAGTGGAGCTGATAATATTGCTAAAGGATTATCTTCTTTTGCAGTAGAGATGCTTGAGTTAAAAAATATTTTTAATAGAGCCACAAAAAAATCTCTTGTTTTAGGAGATGAAATTTCTCATAGTACTGAAACTATGAGTGGGCTTAGTATAGTTGCAAGTGCCATTTTAAAACTTGCAAAATTACAGTCTATTTTTGTGTTTGCTACACACTTACATCAATTACCTGAGATAAAAGAGATTGAAGAACTTAAAAATATAATTGCACTTCATTTATCTGTAATGTATAAAGATGATGAAGATAAACTTATTTTTGATAGAAAATTAGCCAATGGTAGTGGTTCTTCTATGTATGGATTAGAGTATGCAAGGTCTTTACATATGGATAAAGAGTTTTTACAAGTTGCTAATACAATCAGAAAAAGAGTAACAGATGATTATGATAAAATTGAAAGATTAACCCAAAGAAAAACTTCTAAATATAATAAAAATGTATATGCATCATCATGTGTAATTTGTGGTAAAGCTTGTGATGATGTTCACCATATAAAAGAGCAAGCAAGGGCAAATAAAGATGGGTTTATAGAACATATTAATCAAAATCATAAATACAATTTAATTCCACTTTGTAAAGAGCACCATAAAATGGTTCATGATGGTACAATAAATATCAATGGATTTGTTGCTACTTCAAATGGATTAGAGTTACATTATACGG
>JBDNBT010000159.1:0-6789 GCA_039767755.1 Sulfurovum sp. | reverse complement strand
TTCTACCCATTCTAGTTAATCTAATTACTGTCATATTTCTTTCCTTTTATTTGTTTGATAGTATTGAATTCTAAACTCCACAAAATATAAAGCGAGTTTACAATTCAATACTATTTAGTTTGTTTTGCTTAAGATAATTTATCGAGGTAAGCTACCCATACCACCTGGCATTCCACCGCCACCTTTCATTTGTGACATCATGTCTTGAAGACCTTTCATGCCACCTTTACCTGAAAGTTTTTTAGCCATTTTAGAAGCATTTTTAAATTGCTTTAAAATCTTATTAATTTGAACTTCAGTTACACCTGAACCCTTTGCAATTCTTTTCTTTCTACTTGGATTCATAAGCTCTGGATTTTCTCTTTCTTTTTCAGTCATAGATCCAATAATAGCTTTGATTCTTTTAATCTCATCAGAGTTTTCAAAGTCCATATCTTTTATTGGTCCAGCCATTTGAGATAAACCTGGAATCATTCCTATGATAGACTTCATAGAACCTAATTTACTCATCATTTGTAATTGATCTAAAAAGTCATTAAAGTTAAACTGACCTTTTTTGATTTTTTTAGCTACAGATTTTGCTTTTTTCTCATCAATAATAGTTGATGTTTTCTCAGCTAAACCTTCAATGTCACCTAAACCTAAAAGTCTTGACACGATTCTATCTGGAATAAATACTTCAAGATCTGGCATTTTTTCACCAGTACCTATAAATCTTAATGGCACACCAACTTGATGAGCAATAGATAAAGCTACCCCACCTTTAGTATCACCATCATATTTAGATAAAATCACACCATCGATTCCGATTTTTTCTTTAAATGTAGTAGCTGTTTTTGTTGCATCATGACCTGTTAATGAATCCGCCACATAAAATATTTCATCAGGATTAACTGAGTTTTTAACATCTTTTAATTGATCCATTAATTCTTTATCAATTGCAAGTCTACCTGCTGTATCTATTAAAAGTACATCATATAATTCTTTTTTTGCTTTTTCTTGAGCTGCAAGTGCTATTTTAACAGGATCTTTTTCATTGTCATCATAGTAAATATCAACTTCAACTTGTGCAGCAATTTGTTTTAATTGCTCAACTGCTGCTAGTCTTTGTAAATCTGCTGCTGCTACTAAAACTTTTTTCTTTCTTAGTTTTAAATAGTTTGCTAATTTACCAGTTGTTGTTGTTTTACCAGAACCTTGAAGTCCTGTCATTAATATTGTTGTTGGAGGAGTGCTTGAAAAAACAAAACCTTGATTACCTTCAGTTGTAAGTAAGTTAGTTAATTCTTGTTTTAATGCATCTAGAAATGAATCTTGTCCAATTCCATTCTTTTTTGTTTCTAATTCTACGTTTGATACTAGTTCTTTTGCAGTTTTGTGATGGATATCAGCTTTTAATAAAGATTTCTTTAACTCTGTTACAGCTTTTTTAAGAGCAGCAGCATCATCTTGATGTCTTATTTTATTTACTACATTTTTTATCGAACCGGTTATTGAATCAAACAAAACACTTCTCCATTTATTTTTAAAGTTTGGGATTATATTGAAATTAAACTTTAATATAGTTTAAATATTTAGATATTTTAAGTTTTTTTTAATTTTAAGTTTTTTAGTTAGTTTAATATAAAGCCCAAAAATAAGGGTTTTATATTTGAGTTTGATGATATTATAAACTTAATTTTTAATTAAATTCATATACTGTAAATTCAGATGGCTCTTTAGCTTCAAATTCATAATCAAAGATTTTTGTCTTTTTAGAATGTAATAAAACTCTATTAACATTCTTAACAGCCTTACCATATACAGCATCCCCAATAATAGGATATCCAACATAGTTTAAGTGTACTCTAATTTGATGTGTTCTACCTGTTTCAATTACAACTTTAACTTTTGATTTATTTCCTTCTACATACATTGGAAATACTGTACTCTTAGCCATTTTTCCATTTAGATTATCTATCTTAGAAATAGCTCTACCTTTTGATTTTATAGTTAAAATAGGTTGGTTTATTTCTATTTCTTCTATTACTTTTCCATCAACAACAGCTACATATTCTTTGTATACTCTTTCAGCAGCAAATTCTTTAATAGCTTTTCTTCTGAATTCTTCACTTTTAGCAAATAGCATCACTCCACTTGTTTCTTTATCAAGTCTGTTTAGTAAAATAGCACCTGGGAAACTTTTACTAACATCATCTGCAGTTAAAAATGGTGGCTTATCAACAGCAATAATATCATCATCTTGAAATATCACTTTAACTTCAGCTACTTTTTTTACTTTAAACTTAGTATCAGTTTTAATCTCGCCCCTTGCTATATTTACTTTTTTAGTTCCTACTGTTACTAAACCTCTATCAATTAAATCTTTAGCTTTTGAGTTAGAAATATTTTCTTGCTTTGCTAATACTTTGTATGCTTTATCAAATTCAGCCATTTATATCCTTTAGTATTGGTTCTATATCACCAATTTTTGTAATTTTTGATTTTTTCATTTTTTCTTGATTATCAAGTTTTTCTTTTAATTGATTATCATCAATTAAATAATAATCCTCAATACAATCAAATAATTCATATTGATTGAAGATCTTTTTCCCACTAATTAACTTACATCCAAAATAAGCAGGTTCAATTGGATTATGTCCACCAATACTTTCAAAGCCACCACCTAAAATAACTAGGTCACTAATGGCATATATTTCGTTAAGTAGTCCCATTTTATCTATTAAAATTATATCTGAATTAAAACTAGAAGTAATAGAATATCTACTATAAGAATAGTTTTTTTCTTCACTATAACTTTTAATTAGTTCATAAACAGCTTGAAACCTTTCAGGATGTCTGGGCACTATTAAAAGCTTTCCTTGTTTTTTATCAAAGGCATCTAGTATTAGTTTTTCTTCATTTTCATGGGTACTTGCTGCTGTTATAATATTTGTATTAGGCTTTGTAAAAATATTGTTAACTTTAGGCATCCCTGAAAGTTTTATGTTTCCTATAACTTGAATGTTTTTTGCACCTAATACTTCAAGTCTTTCTTTATCTTTTTGTGTTTGTGCATAAACCTTATCAATATTTTGAAAAATTCTTTTATAAAGAAAAGAAAACTTTTCATAAGATTTATAAGATTTGTCTGAAATCCTAGCATTTATCAATACAGTTTTAGCACCTCTTTTTCTTGCAAATAAAAAAAGTAAATACCAAAGCTCAGCTTCCATTACTAATAAAATCTTTTGTTTAGTCACCCAAAATGGCATAAATATTTCAAATGGTAAATATCTTACATTTTTTGTAATATTTAAAGCTTCTTCATATCCTGTGTTTGTCATAACTGAGATATTTAAAGTCTTGTTTTCTAACTTTGAAGTAATAGTACTTAAAGCTTTTGTTTCACCTAGTGAGCATGAATGGAACCAGATACCATTATCTTCAAACTTTGGATTGTTTTTTAAAAAGAATTTTGCTGGAATTGATACTTTATATTTTTCTTTTCTAGATTTAAATACTAAATAAGGAATTGCTAGAATATATACTGTTAATAACAGTATATAATATAAAAAACCAAAAAGACCCAAATTAGGCCTCTTGAGTTTCGTCTTCTTTGTAAAGAATTCTTCCACAGTGTGGACAGTTTACAATCTCTTCAGATTTAATTACTTCAGAATAAGTTTTATCATTGATTTTCATGAAACAACCATAACATGACTGTTTCTTTACAGGAACAACTGCAGTATCTTTTGCCCATCTTTTAATTTTTTCATAGAATGTTAAAATTTTACCATCCATAGTTTCAAGTAATACACTTCTATCTTCATAAACTGTATTTCTTTCTTTGTTAATTTCTTCGATTTTGCTATCTACTGCTACTTGAATCTCTTTAATTGATTCTTCTTCTTCAGTTAAGTTAGCTTGTAATTCTTTTAACTTCTCTTCTTTAGATTCTGTTAAACCATCTAATCTATCAATCTCTTCATTAGCAAAGTCAATTTGCTCTTTAGCAATTTCTTCTTCTAATTGTAAAGCTTTCATTTCTTTTTCAGTTGTAACATCACTATTTTTCTTAGAGATGCTTTCTAACTTACTTTTTAATTCAGCTAAATGGATGTTGTTCTTAGTTCTTTTAGATTTTGTGTCATCAATTTCTAAATAAATTTCATTTATATGTGTTTTAATTGCCTCAGCCGTTTCAACAAATGTAGCTAATTTAGCTTTCTCATTCTCAACTTGAGGTTCAAACATACTAATCGATTTATCAAATTTTGATAACTTAATTAAATCCTGTAAATACTTATTCAATAGTTTCTCCTTGTTCTATAAAAAAATCAAATGGATTTTTTGAAGCTGTAATTATAGCTTGTAAATGATTTTTTTTCAAATATTCTTCTAACAATACCTCAACTAGGGTATTAAAATGTCTTTCACTCTCATAGTGTCTTATATCAATTAAAGACACATTCCTTGATTTTGCTTCCATTGCATCATGATATTTTATATCACCTGTTAAGAAACAGTCAGTTTTCACTTGGTCTAAAAGTGACATTCCAGCACCTGTAACAATAGCAATTGTGCTTATTTTTTCATGGCATTTTACATACTTTGAAGTCTTTAATCCTAATTTTGATGAAACATGATTTAATAATTCATCAAAAGTCATATTAACCTCAACACTTGAAATAAACTCATTTTGATTTACAATTTTAAAACCTAAAATATTTTCTACAACATATTTATTTAAATGAGTTTTATCTATGTTTGTATGCATAGATATTAGTGCTATATCTTTTTTAATTAACTTTTTTAAACACTTTGTTGAATAAGTATTATAATTAACTTTTTTTAGTCCTGAAAATATTAAAGGATGATGGGTTATAACTAAAGAATTTTCTTCAAAAGTATCAATTAACTCTTCATCTAAGTCAATACTAACGTAAACTTTTTTCACTTCATCATCAAAACTTCCAACTAATAACCCTGAGTTATCCCATTTTTCTTGTAATTCAAAAGGTGATAACTGGTTTAAATAGTCATAAATTTCTTTAACTTTCAAACTTACTTACCTATTCTTTTTAGTCTTTCTTCTTCTTGATCTTTGTATAAAACAGCACAACCTTGAGCTAGTTCTCTTACTCTTAAAATATAATTTTGTCTTTGAGTTTGAGAAATTGCTTTTCTTGCATCTAGTGTATTAAATGCATGTGAAGCTACCATACATTGATCATATGCAGGTAAAGGAAGTCCAGCTTCTAAACATACTTTACATTCGTTAAATGCATCATCAAAGTGCTTAAATAACATTTCAGTATTAGCAACTTCAAAGTTGTATTTAGAGAATTGATATTCACTCTCTTTGTGAACATCTGCATAAGTAGTAATACCATGTTCATTTTCATTCCATACAATATCAAATACAGAATCAACACCTTGTAAATACATAGCAAGTCTTTCTGTACCATAAGTAATCTCAACAGCTACAGGATCACAAGGTAGCCCACCTACTTGTTGAAAATAAGTAAACTGAGTAACTTCCATACCATCAAGCCATACTTCCCAACCAAGTCCCCATGCACCTAATGTTGGAGATTCCCAGTTGTCTTCAACAAACCTAATATCATGTTTTGATAAGTCTAATCCTAAGTACTCTAAAGATTGTAAATATAAGTCTTGAATATTATCAGGACTAGGTTTGATCAATGTTTGAAATTGGTAATATGCCCCTAATCTATTTGGGTTTTCCCCATATCTACCATCTGTTGGTCTTCTACTTGGAGCGACATAAGCTGTTGACCAAGGAGTTGAGTCTAAACTTCTAAGAATAGTTGCAGGGTGAAAAGTTCCCGCACCAGCTGGGATGTCATAAGGCTGAACAATATTACAACCCTGTTTTGCCCAAAATTCTTGTAGTTTAATTAACATTTGTGAAAAGCTTATCATGATTAGTAGTCCTAGTTTGAAAAAGTTTTGTTCTTGAATTTTGAGATTATATCAAAAAGATTCTAATACTTTTATAATCTCTTTTGTTTGAAGTTTTTTCCATGATTCAAATCGATAAAAAGTTAGATTATCATTTTCAAATATTAATTTAGAAATTTTCTTTGTTTCATCTTTTACATGAAAAGACTTAACATAATTATAGTACTTAGTTTTAATTTTAATATCTTCATCTTTAGTAATTACAACCGTTGGTATTAAAAAAGAATCAGCTATGTGATAGGTACAAGTATCAACTGTGACAATTTTATCAGCATTTGAAACAATAAAGACAAAATCATTATATGTTTTAGATTCCTTAGAAAGCTCAACATATCTGTCATCATTTAATTTAGCATCAATTTTTAATGACGATACAATAATATAATCACTTTGTTGTTCTATTAATTCTTTAAGATAATTAACTGCATACTCTTGAGGAATAGATTTTTCTAAATTTACTGAGTAAGGATGATACATTAAAATCTTACTGCTTTTTTTAATGTTAGAAAGCTTTTCTTTTAATGTGTTTGAAATAGCATCAACATCTAAAGTCATTTCATTGTGTTTAAATATATCTGTTATTTTTTTAGGATCTAATCCAAACTTACTTAACCATACATCAACAATGTTCATACTATCAAACAAAGCACTTCTTTGAAAAAACGAACTATTATCCACATAATAATCATAGTTACACAGTCTTTTAACAGTTATACTTAAAGGTAAAACAGCTCTTAGATACTCTTGTGTTTCAAATATTTGTTTATCTCTAGTAAAATATGAGTTGTTTGAAGCATTTATATATAAATCCATATGTACAGT
>JBDNBT010000158.1:0-5711 GCA_039767755.1 Sulfurovum sp. | reverse complement strand
TTTTTTCATCATCACTTGCATCTTCTAACATATTTAAAGCATCAGGGGCATGCATAGCAAGTACTATCTTATCATAAATCTTTTCGTTATTGTTACTATCTATAAGTACAACTTTATTATCAACTCTTTTTATCTTTTTGATATCAGAGTTTAAAAAGATCTCGCCGCTAATTTGCTTTGATATTTTTTCAACATAGTTAATGCTTCCACCACTTACAGTTAGCCATTGATGATGTGTATCTACACCTAAAAGACCATGATTTTTGAAAAACTGTACAAATGTTTTAGCTGGAAACTTATTCATTTCTTCGGTACTAGTTGACCAAATAGCTCCACCCATAGGTAAAATATATCTTGTTTTAAAATATGACGAATAATCCTTAACATATTCACCTAAAGTTTTATTTAAATCAGAACTATTTTCTTCTAAATCACTTTTAGCCTTTTTGTTAAACTTCAAAATGTCATTTATCATTATATAATGACTGGGTCTAAATAAATTTCTTTTTTGACAAAACATACCTGGTAATGAACTACCATTATAAACAATATTTTCATCTTTTTGCCAAAAAGCAAAACTCATATCAGTATTTTCTATTTTTACATCTAATTGTTCAAATAGTTTTGTAAGTAAGGGATAAGTAGGGTGATTGAAAACTAAAAAACCTGTATCAACTCCAAGCTTTTTATTTCCCTCTTCAACAAAAGTAGTCCTAGCGTGACCACCTAATCTATGCTCTTTTTCATAAATATCAACTGTATGCTTTTTAGAAAGTAAATATGCACTTCCTAATCCTGAAATTCCAGCACCTAAGACTGCTATATTCATATTAATTAACCTCGATTTTCAAATATTAATTTATCTATGTCAATATGTTTTTCTAGAAATTTCAAAATATCGTTTAATTTATTTTGTTCAATTTTTTCATTTCTAGACATTATCCACACACTATTAAAAGTATCATCACTAATGACAGCTATTTTATAGTTATCATTAAACACAACTTGATACTCTTTTGAAAAAACATAAAAGTAAGTCATTTTTATTTTTGAAAAATTACTTTCATTATCGTTTGCTGATCTACCCACTCCATGATAATCAATAATCGAATTATCTTTAATAGATCTACAGATATTTTTAATATTATAAACATTTATATCATAAACATATTCCACATATGAATTTTTACAATTCTTTTGGAAGCTGTTAGATGTTCTTGCTATTTCATACCATTTACCTGAGAATTTGTAGCTATCTACGTATTCAGGATAATAGTTATTTGAAGCATAAGAAATATTTGAATATATGAAATATATCATTGCAAACATAATTAACTTTTTAAACTTTTCCACCATAAAAAAGTATAGTTTATATATAAGCAATTTGGTACAATATAAATGTTACTTTATAGTTTTGTAATGTTTGATATACAATATAGCTATTACTTTTAGAAATATTGGTAGAATACAATACAGGAATATGATTAAATAGTAGCTTTCAATGTTAATGTTTTCTTGTTCATATGAAGATAAATATAGTATTCCAAAAGAAATTAAAACTGATAATCCAAGAGCTAATTTTGTTATCATTGCCCAAAATCCAAATAAAACATCTCTTATATCTTCTAAATCTTTTGTAATATCAGCTTGAATAGAACTTGGTATTGCCATATCACAAGACAAACAAAATCCTGTGACAATACATATTAATATATATAAAGACTTATCACCAAGTCCCAAAAAGATAACAAATAAAAATGCCAAACATGATACTAATATTGATACTATCCATGTATCTTCTTTTGATATTTTAGATGAAAGTTTTAACCAAAAATAAAATCCTAAAATAGCACTTGTAAAATATATAATTAAAAATAAACCTAAATCACTCTTTAAACCTAAAATATGTTCAACATACATGATAAACATAGTAGCACTTAAAGCATTTGCAGTGTTATTGAATAAAAAAGCTAACATTAAACTTTTGTTTTCAGATCTAATTTGAAAATATGATTTTAATTCACTAAAAAAGTTGTTTTTCTTTAAATTTATTTGCTTGTTTTTAATTGATACTTTTAACTTTGAAATTAAAATAAATGGTATTAATGTTAAAAATAAAAAGTAATATAAAGCGTCTAAACTTAGTTTTAAATCAGATGATATATCTAAAGCAAAGGGTATTAAAAGTGCAAATAATGTACCTAATATTATAAATACTTCTCTTGAAAATGAAAGTTTTGAACTATGTGTTTCATTTGTAGCTAAACTTGAATTTAAAGATAAATATGGAATTAAAATAAAACTATAAGATAGATATGTAAGTAAAGAAAACAAAAAAATCCATGCAAAATTATAGTAAACAGGATTTATCAAAAAATATAAACTTATAATTACTAGAAATGATGAAATAATCATAAATTTATATTTATCAGTACTTTTATTAGTTATCTTACCTATATATGGATCAATAATCATATCAAATAATCTTGCTAAAAAAAGTGCTAAAGCTACGCTTAATACATTTATTTTTAAGTCCTGTACAAAATATGTTGGTAAGTAAATAAAAATGGGCAAACCTAAGAAAGCAATAGGAATTCCTACTATTCCGTATGGAATTATAAATTGCGATTTCAAAGATTTACCCTATACATCTAATCAAAGCATTTTTTTTGTAATTGCTAAACTTAACCTATAAGGTAGCAAACTCAAAAACTGTAAAAATTTAGATAAGATAAAAGGAAATTTAATCTCAAATTTATATGGCCCAGCAACTTCTTTATTAATGATTATAGCTGCGATTTTGCTGTCCATCACTTGAGGCATACTAAATTGATTTTTTGCTGTAAGTCTAGTTTTTACAAAACCATGATTGATTATTTGTAGTTGTATGTTCTGCATGATAAGTTCTGGTTGAATGGACTGTACAAAACTTAACAATGCAGCTTTTGAAGCACCATAAGCACCTGCATTAGGCAGGCCAAAATAACTAGCCAAACTGCCATTTACCACTATCTTTTTTGTGTAATTATCTTTTTCTAAGTATGGTAGGGCACTACTTAATATCCGTATGAAACCTAAATAATTGACATTCATCATGTTCTCGAAATCATGAATTTGAATATTTTTAGAATTTGTAGACTCATAAACTCCTGCATTATAAAAAAAGGTATCAATAGAGCTTAAAAAATCTGCATTTTCTTCAAAAGCTTTAGAAATAGAATCTATACAAGTCACGTCGATATCTACTAAAGTTAATTTAGTTTTATTATTATTTAATAATTCTAAAGCTTCAGGGTTACTTTCAATACTAGAGGAACTTGCAATAATCAAATAATCTAGTTTCAACCATAATTTCAATAGTTCAAAACCAATTCCACTACTAGCACCTAATATCCAAATTTTTTTCATGACAATGTCTTTTACATAAGGTTGCTAATAATCGTTATGATTATTAGCGTGAAGTTAGTATATGAAAATTAAATACTCTTTTGTATTGTAAATATGTAGTTTAATTTAATATATGATTTATTGGACCGTTACCTTTACCAAAATTAGGGGATTTTTCAATACCATTGTGTATAAATTTTTTTGAAACTTTAATTGCCTCATCTAAACTACTTCCTAATGCAATTAGACTAGCTAAACTAGATGAAAAGCTACAACCAGTTCCATGGGTATTTGAAGAATCAACTTTAGCAGATTTATACTCTGTTATTTCTCCATTTCTATTTAAAAGTAAATCATTACTACTCATACTTTCTTGGGAAAGATTTTTAAATAAGATATTTTCATATATATTTTCTAAAGTTTTTATTTGATCATATTTTTCAATTCCAAAAAAGAGCTTTGTTTCATAATAATTTGGAGTAATAATATACGCTATTTTAAATAGTTTTTTTAGACTGTCAACTGCATCATCATCTATAAGTTTAAATCCACTTCTTGATACTGCAACAGGGTCTAAAATTATAGGAATAGTTGTATTTTTCAATGTTTCGTATACAGCATCTATAATCTTGTAATTACTTAACATTCCTATCTTAATTACATCAACTTTAAAATCATTTAAAACAGAGTTAATTTGCTCAACTACAAATGATGGCTCTAAATTTACAATGCCTTGTACGCCTAAAGTATTTTGAGCTGTAACTGCCGTAATGGCTGTACAAGCGTAAACACCATGATAATGAGCACTTTTAATATCAGCTTGAATACCAGCCCCACCACAACTATCGCTTCCTGCTATACTTAAAATACATTTCATTTTAAATCCTATTAAATTTTGATTTTGAACTATTTATACCTTTAATTTCCTTATGATATAATATCAAATAATAAAAAGGGTAAGGTTTATTTAAATGTTAGACAATGAGGTAAAAACTCAAAAATTTGTACTCAAGTTATTTACAGAAATAATGATAAAAGGTGCATCTACTAGAAAACAAATGGTAGGTCAACTTTATAATAACTTGATGCAAATTTTAAAAAGAATATCTAAAGATGTAGTAGTAAAAAAATTCTCAGATAAAATTGAAGTATTAACACCAATTAAATATGTGGTACATGTTAGACAAAAACTTCTCGATACTCCAGGTGTAGATTTTGTTTTAGAAGCTACTCAAATTAATCAAATGAATACATTAGATGATATTAAAGTTGCTGTTAATGATATTATGGGAAAAGAAATAGTTGGTAAAACTTTTGTAGTAAAATGTAAAAGAACTGGTACACATCCTTTTTCATCTTTAGATATTGAAAAAACTGTCGGTGGATATATGCTTGAACATAATGATAGTAAAGGTGTTAGTATAAAGCACTTTGACATTAGAATCAACATCGAATTAGTTCATCATCAGTTATTTGTCGTAACAAAAAAATATGATGGTTTATCAGGTTTTCCAATTGGAACACAAAATACTGTTTTATCTTTAATGTCAGGTGGATTTGATTCAACAATAGCTAGTTATTTAATGATGAAAAGAGGAATTAAAACTAATTTTATATTCTTTAACTTGGGTGGAATAGCCCATGAAATAGGAGTTAAACAAGTAGCTTATTATTTGTGGCAAAAATTTGGTTCATCTCATAGATTAACTTTGACTTCTGTACCTTTTGAAGATGTAGTAACAGAAATATATAAATCTACCCATGAAACTTATATGGGCGTTAGCTTAAAAAGGCTAATGCTTATGGCGGCTGAAAGAATAGCTGACAATATGAAAATAGATGCAATTGTTACAGGTGAAGCAATAGGTCAAGTTTCATCACAAACATTAAGAAATCTTTCACTTATAGATCAAGCCACTTCAAAGTTAGTGTTAAGACCACTTTGTGGTATGAATAAGCCAGAAATAATTCAAACAGCACAAAAAATTGGAACAAAACACTTTGCTGAAACAATGCCTGAGTATTGTGGTGTAATTTCTCAAAATCCTGTTGTAAACGGTTCTTATGAAAGAATGGAAAAAGAGTCTGTTAAATTTGATTATTTGGCATTAGAAAATGCAATAGCTAATGCAAAAGTTGTAAATATTGATGAAATAGACAAAGATATAGAAGAAATAGGGCAACTTGAAGTTGTTAGAACTTTAAACAAAGATAGCATTGTAATAGATATAAGACTAGATAACCAGTTTATAGAAGTTGTTTGTGAAAAACATAATATTCCATTTTATAATTTAAAGGGAGAAATTAATAATTTTCCTAAAGAT
>JBDNBT010000157.1:0-50612 GCA_039767755.1 Sulfurovum sp. | reverse complement strand
TTATCTTTTGTTAATATGAGCTTATCACCATAGTTGATTTCAATTACTCTTTTTTGTGTACATCCAGTAAATATCAATATAAAAAGTATAAATAAATGTATTAATTTCAAATTATGACTCCATTATAGTCTTAACTCTTACAATATCTAAATAAGAGTCTTTTTTGTATGAGGGGTTTCTTAATAAAAATGATGGTGAATATGTAGGTATGATAAGTTTGTTATCAAAATAAAAATCTTTTCCTCTGACTTTAAAAAAGTCATCATTTTTAGTAAAAAAGTTATAAGTTCTTTCGCCAAATAAAACAATAATTTTAGGATTAACAATTTCTATTTGTTTTTCTAAGTAACTAGAACAAATCTCATAATCACTAAACTTTAAATTATCATTACTTTTACATTTAACTAAATTAGTTGTATACACATCTTCAACTCTGAGTTTTAGTACATTATTAATCATCTTAACAATCATTTCTCCACTTTTACCTTCATTAAAATTACCAGTATCATCTTCACTTGTTGAAGGTTCATCAAATATAAACATTACGTTAGCATTAGCATTACCTTGTGAGAATAAAACATTTTTTCTAGTTTTAGAATTTTGACATAAATGGCAATTTTGTACTAGATTTTCTATTTTTAATAAATCATTTGGTAAAGAAAAATTTGATATTTTTTGATTGATATTAACATTTACATTTTCATGATAACTAAAGCCATAAGCTTTTAATTTGTTTAAGTGATTAAGTATTGATTGTTTAGTTAATTCCGTCATATGGAATTGTACATAAAAAAAGGTTTATGTTTATTAAATTATTATGAAGTATTACTACTTCATAATAAATAATAAGATACTTATTTGTATCTGTGAGTAATTCTACCCTTATCTAAAGAATAAGGAGTAATCTCTACTCTTACTTTATCAGATGGTAATATTTTAATATAGTGCATTCTCATTTTTCCTGAGATATGACATAAAACAATATGACCATTATCTAATTCAACTCTGAACATTGCATTTGGTAATGCTTCAATAACTTTACCATCTACAACAATAACATCATTTTTTGCCACTTGATTTTTCTCCCAATTATTCTACAGTACTAAGTATCTGCGCTTTGCCGTTAACAACAGCAACTGTATGTTCGTAATGACTACCTCTTAATCCATCTTCAGATACTACGTCCCAACCATTATCTAAAATAACTGGTTCTTTTCCCTTTTGACAAATCATAGGTTCTAAACAAAAAACCATTCCATTTTTAATTTTTGGACCAGACTTAGGAAGACCATGTTCTAAGTAATTAGGAATTTCTGGATCTTCATGTGGTTTTTTACCAATGCCGTGTCCACAAAATCTAACTAAAGGCTGATATCCTCTACCTTTGATAAATTTTTCTATTTCTAATGATAATTCTTTAAATCTCATACCTTCTTTAATAATATCAATAGCAAAATATAAAGAATCTTTTGCACAGGCAATTAATTCTTCATCTGCTTTAGATATTTTTCCAATAGGCATTGTAATCGCAGCATCGCCATACCAACCATCTAATTCAGTACCGATATCTAAACCTAAGATATCGCCCTCTTTTAAAATAGTATCATTTGGAATACCATGAATAATTACTTCATTTAAAGATGTACAAATAGAACCAGGAAAACCATATAGGCCTTTAAAAGAAGGTCTTGCCCCACAAGAAACGATAAAATCGTCTCCCATTTGATTTACTTCATTTAAAGTCATTCCTGCTTTAACATTTTCTCTTAAGTAGTTAAGAGTCTTCGCAACTATTCTATTTGCGTCACGAAGTTTCTCAATTTCATTTGGTTTTCTAATTGCGATAGCCATTTCTATAAACCTACAGCACTCAGCGTTTGATACTTATTAGTATATTGTTGAGCTTCAATCTTTCTCATTGTATCAATAGCAACTTGAACAACAATAAGAACAGCAACCCCTCCAAAGTAGAAAGGTACACCCATAGCTTTAACGACTAACCAAGGTAAAGTTGAAACTAAACCTAAGTATATAGCTCCCCAGAAAGTTAATTTCGAGGCGATTTCATTTAATCTTAAAGCTGTACTTTCCCCAGGTCTTACACCAGGAATAAATCCACCTTGCTTCTTAAGATTATCAGAAATATCTTTTGCACTAAATGTAATTGATGCATAAAAGAATGCAAAGAAAACTACAAATAAGAACATAAACAAGTTAAATGTATATGAACTTGGGCTTAAATAATCAGCAATTGTTACAAGAATAGGATTTTGACTACCTTGTAATACAGTTGCAGGGAACATTAAAATAGCACTTGCAAAAATAGCTGGAATAACTCCAGATAAATTCAGTTTGATTGGAATGTAATTCATTACTCTTTTATTTTGCGCTTGCATCATAACTTTTCTTGAATAAGAAACTGGAACTCTTCTCTCTGCTAGTTCAACATAAATAATTGCACCAACAGTAGCTAGAATAATTGCTAAAATAACTACTACAGTTAAGAAGTTCATTTGACCGTTATTAACTAAGTCTACAGTTCCACCAATTGCACTTGGAATAGCCGAAACAATACCTGCAAAGATAATTAAAGAAATACCGTTACCAATACCTTTTTGAGTTATCTGCTCACCAATCCACATTAACAACATAGTACCTGTTAACATAGAAATAGATGATACTAATATAAATGTATTCATATCAATTGAAATAGCACCTTGACCACTTTGACCTGTTAATGAGTTTAGACCCATTGACACACCAATAGATTGGATAAGTGTAATAACAATAGTAGTATATCTGATGATTTGCATATATTTTTGCATTCCGTCTCTCTCTTTTTTCATCTTTCCAAGAGCGGGGAATGTTGCAGCTAAAAGCTCCATAATAATTGAAGCAGTAATGTAAGGCATAATTCCAAGTGAAATAATAGACAGTCTTTCAACTGCATTACCACTGAACATATTTACAAGACCTAATGCATTGTTCGCGTTAGAATCAAAAAATTCTTTTACAACGTCTATATTAACCCCAGGAACTGGCACGTAAGCCAGTAACCTGTAAAGTAATATAAAACCTAATGTGATAAGAATCTTATTTATTAGATCTTTACTCATGGTTATTTTCCAGAAGTTGTAACGTTTTCGTCTTTAATCTTAGATTTAAGTTCACTAACGTTTGAACCAATTAATTTAACTTTTGTTACAGATTTAGATAATTTGTAAACAGATTTAATTGATTCTAAAGTAATTTCTTCTAAAGCAGCAACTGCTTTTACTTTATCTGTGTTGATTGAATAAGGTTTAGTTACTCTAGAAACGAATCCGATTTTAGGTAATCTTTTTTGCATTGGCATTTGACCACCCTCAAATCCTCTTTTTCTTTTATAACCAGATCTAGATTTTTGACCTTTTTGACCTCTTGTAGAAGTCTTACCCATTCCTGAACCTTGACCTCTACCTACTCTTTTTCTGTTCTTAGTACTACCTTCAGCAGGTTGTAAAATATCTAACATATGATTATCCTTTAATTCTTGCTAATGCTTCAACAGTAGCTTGTACAAGGTTGTTTGGATTATTAGAACCTAAAGATTTTGCAATAATATCTTTAACTCCTGATAATTCTAATACTGGTCTAGCCGCACCACCTGCGATAAGTCCTGTACCTTCAGATGCTGGTTTTAATAAAATTTTACTTGCATTGTACTTATGTTCAATGTCATGTGAAATAGTTGTACCATTAATACTTACTTTAACTAACGACTTAAACGCGTCATCTAAAGCTTTTTTAATTGCATCAGGAACTTCTTTTGCTTTTCCTGTTCCAAATCCTACTGTTCCGTTTTTATCACCAACAACAACTAAAGCTGTGAATCTGAATCTTCTACCACCCTTTACAACTTTTGTTACTCTTCCGATTTTAACGATTGCTTCTTCAAAGTCATCTCTATTTACTGCCATCATTAACCCTTATAATTTGATACCGTTTTCTCTTAGTCCATCAGCAAATGCTGCAACTACACCATGGTAAAGGTAACCATTTCTATCAAATACTACTGTATCGATTCCAGCGCCCTTTAAGTTCTCTGCAAATGCTGCAGCAACTTTAGTTGCACTTTCTTTTGATACGTTTAACCCTAAAGCTTTAGACTCGATTGCTGTTAATGTAACACCATCTACGTCGTTAATTGCTTGAGCACTTAAGTATTTATTTGATTTAAAAATAGATACTCTAGGTCTTTGTGCAGTACCAGAAATTGATCCTCTAACTCTTCTTTTTCTTCTAGCTCTTAAAGCTTGTTTTTTAGCTAAATCTTTTGCTCTACTCATTTTATCTTACCTTACTTAGCAGTTTTACCAGCTTTTCTAATGATAACCTCGTCAGTGTATTTAACACCTTTACCTTTATATGGTTCTGGTTTTCTAAAGCCTCTAATGATTGCAGCAGCTTGACCAACTTGTTGTTTATCTGCACCTTCTACGTGAATAATGTTTTTTTCAACAGAGATTTTTAAACCTTCTGCTATTTCGAAATTAATTGGGTGTGAATAACCTAATTGAAGTTCTAAAACATTACCTTTAACAGCAGCTCTATAACCAACACCATTGATTTCTAAAGATTTTTTAAAACCTGTAGATAAACCAATAATTGCGTTATTTATTAATGCTCTGTAAGTACCCCAGAACGCTGAAGCTTCTTTAGACTCACCAGTTTTTGTTAAAACTACTTTACCTTCAGCTACTTCAACTCCCACTCTACCGTGTGTTTCTACATCAGCAGATTGGTTACCTTTTTTAATTGTAACGATTGTTCCATTTACTGTAATTTCAATTCCTGCTGGAATTGCAATAGGTTGTTTACCAATTCTTGACATTTTACACCCCTACCATACAGTACATAGTACTTCACCACCAACTTTAGCAGCGAAAGCTTCATCATTAGCAATAACACCTTTGTTAGTTGTTATAATGATTGTACCATGTCCATTTTTAAATGATTTGATTTCAGAAGCGTTTTTATAAACTCTTCTACCAGGTTTAGAAACTCTAGTGATTTCGTTAATTACTGATCTTTCATTTTCATCATATTTTAATTCAACTTGAATTGTCTTCTTGTTGTTTTCACCATCAATTACTTTGTAACCAGTAATATATTCTTTTTTTAATAGAACTTCTAAAATACCAACAACAGTATTAGAATGTAACAAAGTTGTTACTTCTAATTTTCTTGTTGCAGCATTTCTAATTCTAGTTAAAGCATCTGCGATTATGTCATTCATCATAGCTTAATATCTCCTACCAACTAGCTTTTCTAACACCAGGTAATAAACCTTCGTTAGCCATTTTTCTTAAACAAACTCTACAAAGACCGAAATCTCTATAAACTGAATGTGGTCTACCACATACCGAACATCTAGTGTATGCTCTTGAAGAGAACTTTGCAGGTCTCTGTTGCTTAGCAATCATAGATTTCTTTGCCATTACGCTTTTCCTTTTGTAAATGGAATTCCTACTAATTCTAATAATCTATATGCTTCCGCATCGTTATTAGCAGTTGTAGAAACTGAAATATTCATACCATGAGTTTTAATGATATCATCATAAACTACTTCTGGGAACATTAATTGTTCGTCTAAACCAAAGTTGAAGTTACCTTGACCGTCAAACCCATTTCTATCTAAACCTTGGAAATCTTTTACTCTTGGTAATGCAATAGAACATAATTTGTCTAAGAAATTGAACATTTGCTCACCTCTTAAAGTAACTTTAACACCTACAGGGTAACCTTCTCTTACTTTAAAACCAGCTACTGATTTCTTAGCGATAACTTTAACTGCATGTTGACCAGCAATTAAAGAGATAGTATCTTGAATGTTTTGCATTAATTTACTATCTTTCATAGCTTCACCAGCACCAACAGAGATAACAACTTTGTCTAACTTAGCTGTTAACATCTTGTTTTTTGGAAACTCAGTCTCTAAAGTTGGTTTAATTTCTGCTTTATATCTTTCTAATAATCTTGAAGCCATAATTATTTACCTTCTACTTTTGCTACATTTGAAATGTCAATTGGCATTTCTTTGTCTACAAATCCACCATTAGGATTTTTTTCTTGATCAGGCTTAACAGTTTTTTTAGCAACTTTACAATCTTTAACAATTACTTGTCTTTTAGTTGGTAATACAGCTAAAACTTCACCAGTTTTACCTTTGTCATCACCAGCGATAATTTTAACAGTATCGCCTTTTTTAATATTTAATTTAACAGCCATATTATAATACCTCCGGAGCAAGTGAAACAATTTTCATGAATCCTGAGTATCTAACTTCTCTAGCTACAGGTCCAAATATTCTAGTTCCAATTGGTTCTTTTTTAGCATCTAAAATAACAGCAGCGTTATCGTCAAATCTAATTAATGAACCATTTTCTCTTTGTACTTCTTTGTGTGTTCTAACAACAACAGCTTTTACAACTTGACCTTTTTTTACTTTTCCAGTAGGTAAAGCTTTCTTAACTGAAGCTACAATTACATCACCAACAGATGCGTATCTTCTTTTAGAACCACCTAAAACTTTGATACACATGATCTCTTTAGCACCAGTGTTGTCAGCTACATTTAATCTAGTAAAACTTTGAATCATTATTTAACTCCTGTAGCAACAATAGTCTTTAGTCTAAAAGATTTAGTTTTTGATAAAGGTCTACACTCAATAGCAATTACAGTGTCACCTTCGTTTAATTCATTCTTTTCATCATGAATTAAATATTTCTTAAATCTTTTAACTGTCTTATGATACTTAGGGTGTAAAACTGATCTAGTAACTAAAACAGAAGCTGTTTTATCACCAGATTTTTTTACTACAACACCTTGAATCTCTCTTTTATGTGTCATCTTACAGATCCTTAGTTAGCTTTAGCTGCAGTAATAGCTGTTTGAATTTTAGCGATGTCTTTTTTCGCTACTTGTAATTCAGATGTGTTAGTTAACTGCATAGTTTTTAGCTTAGCTTTTAATTCAAAAAGAAGCACCTTTTTTTCTCTTAACAACTCTTGAAGTTCATTTAAACTTTTTTCTTTAATATCAGTATAGTTCATTTTCGCTATCTCTTGTTACAATTTTAGTTTTAAATGGTAATTTATGTTGCGCTAAAGTTAAAGCTGTTCTAGCTAAATCGTCTGCAACTCCACCCATTTCAAAGCAAATTCTTCCTGGCTTAATATTCATAACCCATTTATCAACAGCACCTTTACCTTTACCCATTCTTGTTTCTAATGGTTTAGCAGTAAGTGGTTTGTCAGGGAATACCATAATCCAAACTTTACCTTGTCTTTTAATAGCTCTTGTCATTGCAATTCTTGACGCTTCGATTTGTCTAGAGTCAATTCTTCCATGTTCAACAGCTTTAAGTCCGATAGAACCGTAAGCTAGAGAGTTACCTCTATGAGCTTTACCTCTGTTTCTACCTTTCATCATTTTTCTGAATTTAGTTCTTTTAGGCATTAACATAATTACTTACCTCTTCTTTTAGCTGGTCTTCTTTTTGGTTTAGAATCTTCAGTTTTCTCAGCAGGAATACCCTTAGCTAATACTTCACCTTTGAAAATCCAAACTTTAATTCCGATACAACCATAAGTTGTGTGAGCTTCAGCGAAACCATAATCAATTCTAGCTCTTAAAGTATGTAAAGGAACTCTTCCTTCTAAATACCACTCAGTTCTAGCCATTTCAGCTCCACCAAGTCTACCAGAACAAGAAACTTTAATTCCTTTTGCTCCAGATTTTAAAGCATTTTGCATAACTCTCTTCATAGCTCTTCTGAATGCAACTCTTCTTTCTAATTGTTGAGCAACATTTTCAGCACCTAATTGAGCAGATAATTGAGGTTTTCTTTCTTCTTTGATGTTAACAGCAATTTCTTTACCAACTAAGTTAGCTAAAGAGTTTTTTAACTTTTCAACATCAGCACCTTTCTTACCAATGATAATACCAGGTCTAGCAGCAACAATAGTTACTCTGATTTTTTTAGCAGTTCTTTCGATAATAGTTTGAGCGATACCAGCATAGTATAACTCTTTCTTAACGAATTTTCTGATTTTATCATCTTCAGATACGTTTGAAGGAATGTTCTCGAACTTAGGAAACCATCTTGATTCCCAGTTTCTGTTAATTCCTAATCTTAAACCTATTGGATTAACTTTTTGACCCATTACTTGTCTCCTTTAGATGCTTCTGCTACTTCAATCATGATGTGTGCAGTTGGCTTATGCTTTGGTGAAGCAGAACCTCTAGCTCTTGGTGTAAATCTTTTTAATACTGGACCTTTATCAACTCTAGCAGAAGTAACAACTGCATTTTGAGGCTCTAAACCAGCGTTAGCTACAGCTGAAGCAATAACTTTTGAAATAATTCCAGCAGCTTTGTTTGGAGTGAACTCTAAAGAAGCGATTGCGTACTCAGCATTCATTCCTTGAACTTCTCTTGCAATTAATCTTGCTTTAGTAGGAGAAAGTCTAATAAATTTTAAAACAGCTCTTCCCATCAATTAACCTTTCTTCTGTACAGAACCTTTATGGCCCTTGAACGTTCTAGTCGGTGCAAACTCACCTAATTTATATCCAACGTGGTTTTCAGTAATATTTACTGGAACAAAATTTCTTCCATTATGCACGTTAAAAGTTAAACCAATCATATCAGGTAAAACAGTTGATCTTCTTGACCAAGTCTTAATTGGTTTCTTATCATTGTTTTCGTTAGCTTTGATAACTTTTTTTAATAAGTGTGCATCTATAAATGGACCTTTTTTTATTGATCTTGCCATCTTATACCCTTACTTCTTTCTTCTTGAAATGATTAGTTTATCACTAGCTTTTTTCTTTCTAGTTTTATAACCTTTAGTTGGCATACCCCATGGAGTAACAGGATGTCTACCAGAGTTAGTCTTACCTTCACCACCACCATGTGGGTGATCGATTGGGTTCATTGCAGATCCTCTTGTTTGTGGTCTAATACCAAGATGTCTACTTCTACCAGCTTTACCAACTACCATATTAGAGAAATCTTCGTTTCCAACAATACCAATAGTAGCGATACATACACCTAAGATTTTTCTCATCTCACCAGATGGTAATCTTAAGATAACATATTTATCTTCTCTACCCATGATTTGTGCATATCCACCAGCTGATCTTGCAAACTGTCCACCTTTACCAGGTTTTAACTCAACGTTATGAACCATAGTACCAACAGGGATAGATTGTAATCTCATTGCGTTACCTGGTAAAATATCTAATCCAGATTCAGCAGCTTGTACAGAAGCTCCAACTTTTAACCCAGAAGGTTGTAAGATGTATCTTTTGTCTCCATCAGCGTAAGTTACTAAACAAATTCTACAGTTTCTGTACGGATCGTACTCAATTGTTGAAACAGTACCTGGAACACCAAATTTGTCTCTTTTAAAATCAATGATTCTATATAATTTTTTAGCACCTGCTTCTCTATGTCTTGATGTAATTCTACCGTTATTATTTCTACCAGCTTTTGCGCTAATTCTTTTTAATAAAGATCTAACAGTTGGTTTTGAAGTAATATCTGAAGTGTCCATAACAGACATAAATCTTCTAGCAGGAGTTATTGGTCTAAATTTTTTAATTGCCATCTTCTACCCCTTATGCCGAAAGGTTCGCTATTTCAGCGCCCTCTGGTAATGTTACATAGAATTTTTTGAAATCAGCTCTTTTACCGATTTTTCCTCTAAATCTTTTAACTTTACCGTTTTGTCTTAAAGAATTAATTTTCTCTGGAGTAACTCCAAAGTAATCTTTAAACACTTCTTTTAAACCGTTTTTAGTCATTCTAGGACTAGTTTGAACAACGATTACACCATTTTCTTGAAGCTCGATTGTTTTCTCTGTATATAATATTGCTTTAATATCTGTAATATCTGCCATCTTAAGCCTCTTTTGTTAATACTTCTAGTACTGATTTTTCAATTAGTACAGAGTGGTATGCAGCAATTAAATAAGCGTTAACTTCTTGCTTTTCAACCATATAACAGTTTTTAACATTTCTGAATGCTAAATAAGTTTTCTCATCAATTGAATCAACAACAATTAATGTGTCTCTCTTATTTAATTTATTTAAAACTGCAACAGCATCTTTAGTCTTACCAGATTCAACTTTCATTGAATCAACAACAAATATAGAACCTTTTTCAGCTTGAGAATTTAACGCATAGTTTAATGCTAAAGCTTTTTGTTTCTTATTTATTTTTTGGTTATAGTTTCTGTTTGATGGACCAAATACTTGACCCCCACCAACGAATAATGGTGATCTTTTAGAACCCCATCTAGCTCCACCAGAACCTTTTTGTGCTTTTGGTTTTTTACCACCACCGCTAACTTCTGATCTATTTTTTACTCTAGCAGTATTAGCTCTTATAGATGATAAATAAGACTTTACATATAAGTATAAGTTGTGAGAATTAACTTCTGCATAACTTGCTGGTAAGTTAAACTCACCATTACTTTCAAATTTTTCGTTTAAAACTATTGCTTTACTCATTTAGCAACCTTTACTCTTCCAAGTGCCCCATTAGGACCAGAAACTGAACCTTTAACAACTAAGATTCCTGTTTCAGCGTCAAATGAAACAACATCATTTTTAACACTTACATTAGTATTTCCGTATTGACCTGGCATTTTCTTACCACGCATAACTCTACCTGGCCACTCTGCATTACCAATAGAACCAGTTCTTCTACCCATTCTATGTCCATGCGAAGCTCTACCACCAGCAAAGTTCCATCTTTTAACTGCTCCAGAGAAACCTCTACCTTTTGTTTTAAAAGTTGTTCTTAAAACATTAGCTTCCGCTAAAGGAGAAACATCTAAGTCACCAGCTTCAGTGTTTGCTACAGTGATTGTTGCAAATCTGTTAAACTCTTTTGATAAGTTAAATTTCTTTTGTTGACCTTCAATAGTTTTGTTAAATTTTTTACCACTACTATATGAAACAAATCCCACACCTTCATTAACGTCACACACTTTAGTATCAAGAACTTTTAAAAGTGTAACAGGAGTAGCTGGTACAGATACTGTTCTACTCATACCGATTTTTTGAACTATAAATTCCATCTTGTATTACCCTTTCTTTTATTCTTGACCCATTGATCTAACTTCAACATCAACTTCAGGAGCTAAGTCAAGTTTCATTAATGAATCTACTGTATCTGGAGTCGCTGAAACGATATCAATCATTCTTGAGTGAATTCTAATTTCGAATTGCTCTCTTGAACTCTTATTAACGTGAGGCCCTTTAATAACCGTATATCTTCTGATCTTCGTTGGAAGAGGTATAGGACCTCTTAACTCAGCACCAGTTCTTTTAACAGCTTCAACAATTGAAGCAACACTTCTGTCTAAAACTCTGTGATCGTAAGCTTTAAGCTTTAATCTAATTTTTTCCATTTAATTTCCTTTAAAGAACTCGTTAGATGTACCAAAAAATGGACACTAACACAAATTATGGACGCGGATTATAACTTAAAAATAGTTAAATGTCAAGTTTTATGGGGTTTCTATGCAGATTTTATTGTTTTTGTTTCCTTAAAAGAAGGAAAGAATTGATTATATAGTATATCTATTAAGTTAATCTTAATAAATTAAATGAAAAATTTATTAGAATTCTCTTTTAATTTATTATAAATTTCATCAAAGTTTGCAGGATCTACTCTTGTATCCCCCACTGTAGTTATAAAGTTAGTATCACCAATCCATCGAGGCATTAAATGATAGTGTACATGTTGTTCTATACCTGCACCAGCAGCTTTTCCTAGATTCATACCAATATTAACACCTTCACAATTTAATGTGTCTTTTAAAAGCCTTACACCTTGCTGTACTCGTTTAGATACCCTAAACCATACATCTTCATCTAAGTCTTCTATTTTATCAGTGTGATGATTTGGTATTACCATAAAGTGTCCTGGAGAATATGGAAATTTATTCATTACTACAAAACATAGTTCATCATGAAATAATACTTGCATCTTTTTATCATCAATATTATTTTTAATATGACAAAAGACACATCCTTCTATTTTTTCTTCACTTACATATGAATATCGCCAAGGTGCATACAAATTTTCCATGATATGTCTCTCCTATATATCTTTTATGATAACTTAAATAAAATTAGGTGCATCATTTGCAAAATAAATTAAATCACCTACTTTAGTTAATTGTGCAATTGTATCTTGCATCTTAGCCTTATCACTTAGTATTACAATTTTTTCTTTACTAATATTATTTTGTAGAAGCTTTGAATTTAAACTACCTGTGATAATTGCCAAGTCAAACTTTTCATTGATACTTTCAGCTAATAGAATATTTGCTTCGTCAGTTGATTCTACAAGTCCTGGAGTTATTATTACTTTTCTACCTTCATGATGGGCACAAATATTTATACCCTCAAGCATACCTTCTAGGTTTCCATTAAATGAATCATCTATAATTATTTTTCCACCTACATCAATTCTTTGTAACCTATGCTCAACTTGAGGTAGATTTTCAAAAGCTAATTGTATCTCTTCAATACTCATCCCCAATTCTTGAGCTGCTAAAATAACAGCAGTAAGATTTATAGCATTAAATGAACCTAATATTGGTGCATGAAATCTTTCTTTGTTACCATTAACATTTACTTCAAATGTTAAACCGTTTAAATCACTTTTTAAGATATTTAATCCATCTGGGAACTTTGTAATTGTGTCATACTCTTTTATAGGTACTGACTCATGGACAAAACCTCTTTTCATTTTAGGAGATTTTAGTATTTCCATTTTTGTGTATATAATATTGTCTAAAGTTTTAAAATATTCTATATGTTGCTCACCAACACTTCCTAATATACATATTTCTGGTTCTAAGTACATACTAATTTCTTCTATATCACCATTTGCTCTAGCACCAGCCTCAGCAATATAAACTTGAGTATCATCTGGTAAGTCTCTATTCACATCTAAAACAATTCCAGCTATAGTATTTACAGATCTCGGTGTTTTATATGTTTTATACTTACCTTTTAATACATGATATAAAAAGTTTTTAATTGATGTTTTACCATATGATGCAGTTATAGCTATGGTTTTTATGTTAGGAATATTTTTAAGTCTTTTTTTACCTTGATTTTTAAATGAAATAAAAAACACTTTTTCTAGTATAGTTGAAAATACATAAGCTAGAATTAGTGGCATAAAAATAGGTGTAGTTTTACACATATCACTAGTCATACATAATAAAACTATTATAAATGTAGTTGCAAGTAATATTCCTAAAAATCTTTTAACCCTTGAAGTTATTACTAAAGGTCTATCTAGTTTTCTGTTCCATAAAATAAAACTTGTCATATATATTAAATAAAAATATATAGAAAAGTACAAACCTTCAATTAAATAAAACACTACTATTGGTGATAAAAAGTATATGATATGCCATTGCCATTTATGATGTTTGAAAACTACTCTGTCAAGTTTATAGTTGTACCATTGTAAGTTTGTTATTAAGTACCAACCTAAACTTATGATTAGTATTATTTGTGTAAATAAATTAAAGTATTCCATTTTCTATTCTCTCACATATATCTTTTGAATTTTTTAAAAAAAAGTAATGATCACTATCATAGGAAACAAAACTTGATTTTTTGATTAAATTTGAAATCTTTTCACCAGACTTTAAAGATGTTGCAGTATCTTTTTGCCCCCAAAATATTAAAGCATTTCCTTTATAGTTTTCAAAGTTTTTACTGTAGTCTTCATTTAATACATTTTTAAATGTCTCATACATATTTTGAGGCATATTATCTACATCTTTACTTCTAAAAAACTTTGATAAAAAACCTAAACCTAAGTTTTTTAATATCTTTGAAAATAATATCTTAATTTTTATGTTTGAATTTTTTTCCTCAATGATACCTGCACTTGAAAGTAGTACTAGGTTTTTTGGATTTAAGGATGTTGCGATTTTACCGCCATATGAATGACCAGCAATTATAAACTTATCACTTAAAAGTTTTTCTAAAAGTAAGTCTATTATTTGAATATATTTGTTTGTAGTTAGTATTTGAGTATTGGGACTTTTCCCAAAACCTGGCATATCTATATATATATGCCTAAATTTTTTCAAATGAGAACCAAAAGAAGTTTTCATAATATCTTTATTTGAGCCCCACCCATGTAAAAAGATAATATCTTTTTCACATGATGGGTTTACTATTTCATAAGATATATCAAAATTATTATTTTCAAAAGATACACTTTTTATAGGCAAATTATTTACCTTTGTTAGCGTGAATCTTATTTACATATTCATAAGATATTGGTACTCTTTTTTTAATTGGTAGACTATTTAATAGCCCATCAATTGTTTTATTAAAGTCTTCAAATAAATAGTTAGATAGTGAACCTGGAATTGAGTTTATTTCATTTAAATATACTTCGTTATCAACAACAAAAAAATCACATCTTATAAGAGAACCTTCAAAGAAAGTATTATAGATCTTTGAAAAAGACTCTTTTAGTTTTAATTCGATTTTCTCATCAACTAATGCTTTTTCAGTAGTTGATGTTCTAGCAAAATCTAAGTACTTTTTATCAAAATCTAAAAAGTCAGTTTTTTGTGGCTCTTCGATAATAGAGTAAACAAATTCACCGTTTACTTTGCATCCTGCTAAGTTATACTCTTTAACTCCTGGAATATAAGACTCAATAATAATTGCTTCATCATATTCAAAAGCAACATCACAAGCGTAATCTAACTCTTTTTCATTATTTACAACAGATACCCCAATAGAGCTTCCTAATTTTACAGGTTTTACAATACATGGAAATTTGTCTACTTTTATCTTTTCATTTATTGTAAAGTATTTATAATCTATTGTTTTAACAGATACTTCACTTGCATACGACTTAGTTAAATACTTATTTGAACTAACTACACAAGCTTCTGTTCTTGGAGCTAAATATGGTATATTATAAAAGTCAAAAAGTGAAGATAAAATACCATCTTCACCATCTCCACCATGCATAGTAGATACAATAGTTTCAATTTCAATTTTCTTTTCTTTAGAAAATAATCCACCTTTTGTATAAAAGCCATTTTTATCAATATCAATTTTTTCACATTTTTTATATTCGCCACTACTAAATAGTTTTGATTTCATTTTGTCATTTGGTATTAAATAAAAGTCTCTATTTTCATCTAAGAATATAAAACTTAAATTATGGTTTTTAATTACATCTCTTACTGCAATAGCACTTACTATTGATATTTCATGTTCATAACTTAAACCACCAAATATAATTCCTAATTTCATAAATAAAAATCCTTATAATCTATTTTTGTAATTGTTTTAAAGCTTCTTTTACTAAGTCAGAAGTTGAAGTTGATTTACAAGCTTTTAGTGTTTTAGATATCTGATCTTTTTTGAAACCTAAACTTTCAAGAGCTAATTGTGCTTCTAATTGAGTATTAGAACTTGAATCTTCTTGGTTATCTGATGTAATTACAAAACCAGACAATTCAACTAAAATTCTACTTGCACCCTTTGGACCTATTCCTGGAACTCTTTTTAACATATTAACATCACTGTTTTCAACAATCTCAGCAAATGAACTTGGAGTAAAAGTAGAACATATTGCTAGAGCAACTTTTGGCCCTACTCCATTAATTTTGATTACTGTATCAAATAGTTTTTTTTCATTTAAATCTAAAAATCCATACAAAGATTGAGATTCTTCTTTAATTATGTGAGTAGTATTTAAAATAATATTTTCATCTGTAATTTTTGCACTACAATTTAGCGATACGAAAACTTCGTAAACAACACCATTAACATCTAAGTTAATTACTGTTGGTTCTTTTTTTACAATTTTACCTCTTAAGCCTACAATCATTTATAATTTCACTTTAACTTTAATTTTGTCTAAATAATTATCATTATATTATATTTGTACTTAAATAAAATAAGTTGAAAGGGGTTTAAATTGAGCTCTAAAAAGACAAATATAAATTAATATAAATTTATCTCTTTAGTTATGTTAATCTTTTAGTAATATTAAAAAGTTAATTTTAATGACTAACATTTATTAGTTCTAGTGTAGAAGCTCAGCAATCAATTCAGTAGCATATGAACCTTTTGGTAAATAAAAATTTAATTCCATCCAGTTCTTTTCTTCTTTATAATTACTTTCAATATTTTCTGGAAAAACCCATGCAAATCTTCTAGAACCATCTTGTTTTGTAATAGACTCGTATTGTTCTTCAATTTCTCTTGCTATACCTTCTGCTAACTTAACTCTTTTACCTGCTAAAAGTCCAGTTGGTACTCTATCTCTATCAAAAAACTTTTGTGCCTCTTCTTCTAAATCTTCAATAACAAATACTTTTCCATAAGGATAATGAGAGAATAAATCACCATTAATTACTTTTAAAGGATGTTTTTGAGATTTCATTTCTTTTACAACATCTAAAGGTAAATTAATTCTTTCATAAATATCCTTTGGATCAAAAGCATCTATTAACTTTGAAATCTCAATTCTTTTAGATAACCAACTATTAAAAAGGTGACTTTGATATGCATTGATAAACATCTGTTTTAAATTTCTTCTTTTTTCAGTCAATTTACCATCTATGATATCTTTACCTTTTTCATGGTTGTTACCTTCAATACCAAATCTTTGATATCCAAAGTAGTTAGGCATACCATTAGCAACAATCTTTCCTAAAATAGTCTCTATTTTCCTAGCATCAACTATATTTACTCTTTTTAGTCTGATAAAAAAGTGATTACCTTTTAAATGTCCAACTTTAATTTTGTTGTTATGGTAAGTCTTCTCTAAAATTTTTAAATTAGGATTAGTGAAAGTATCAAGCTTATCTTCATATTTTTTATGCACAGATATAGACTGAATAGTCATGGCATTCTTATCTTTTAATCCTGCATATCCAAACTCTCTAGTTGAACAACCTAAAAAATTAGCAAGTATTTCTATAGCATCCCATGTAGCTAAATCTTTCTTTCTAATCTTTAAGATTAAGTGCTCACCCTCACCTGAAAAGTCATATAATGGCTCTTCTGTTACAACAAAATCGTCTTTTGTCTGTTTAAATAGTACGTCTATTTTTGAATGATTTAAATATCTTTGTAGTTTTTCCAATTTTTCCCTTATTTATTAAAATGATGATTTTTTAAGTTTGATTTATATGAACCATCTGTTACGTTTGCTATGAAGTTTAGTTTTACTTTATGTTTCTTAGCAATCTTTGAAACTTTATCTTTGTGTTTTTTATCAAGAGTAAATAGTATTTCATACTCTTCACCTGAAGATAAAATATCTTCTGATAGTTCTTCAAAAAACTCAAATCCTACTTTTGAAGACTTTGAAACCCTTTCAAGCTCAAAACCTAAGCCATCTGAAATATCTAGTGCGCAATTTATGTACTTTGAAGCCTCATAAAAAAACTCTGGATTTAACTTTGGTTTTATAAATTTAGATTTTTTTGATACATCTTTACCATCAAAAAGTTTTTGTAAATCTTTTTTACATGTACCTAAGGTGTTTGTATAGCAAACTATATCACCTTTTTTTGCACCATTTCTGTAGATAGGCTTTTTTGTTTTTGAAATAATCGTTACAGAAATATCTAATTTAGTATTACTAATAGTATCTCCACCAATAATTACTATACCAAACTCTTTTGCAGCTTTTTTAAAACCTTTAGCAAGTTTTTTTAAATCATCTTTACTATATGTGTTTGGTATTGCTACAGTTAAAAGTGCATATTTTGGAGTAGCATTCATAGCAATTGCATCTGAAATGTTTATAATCATAGCTTTGTAAGCAATTTGTTTTAAACTCATCCATTCTGTTTTGAAGTGTACATTTTCAAAGAATGCATCCATTGAATATACATTTGAACCAATAACAGCTCCATCATCACCTATAATATTGTTGTTTTCAAATAAACTTATAAAAAAATCTTCTTTATTCATAATAAGATTTTACCAAAACAATACAAAAAAGTTGTTTTTTTGTAACTAATTTGTAAATTTTCAAATAAGACTAGTTTTATCCTATTTAGTTTTTAATAATTTTATAGTATAATACTTACACAAATAAAATTATTAGGAGAATATTTATGCCAAAAATTAATAAATACGTTGATATCGACACTGTTGAAAGAGAAGCAAAAAAAGATTTAATTGATAGACACTCACCGTTTATCCACTGTGCTGAGACTGCAAAAGCAGGTGAGCCATTTGAAGTTACTGTAAAAATGGGTAACGAATATACTCATCCAGATGATTTTGATCACTTTATTGAGTCTGTTTCTTTATTTAATGGTGAAACATTATTAGCGAAAGCTACTTATGTACCAGGAACTCTAGGAAATGTTAAAGCTCATAATACGACTACATTTACTATTATTCCAACTAGTAAAAAATTAAACTTAGTAGCTCACGGTTACTGTACTAAACACGGTATCTGGGAATCAACGCCTGTTACTGTTTCTGTAGCTGAGTAATCTTCTACACTTTAGATAACCCTATTTTGGGTTGTCTGAATCTTTTTATATAAATCACACAACTAAACAACATCCAAACTACCTTATCAAATTTCAAGTTGAAAATCTGTAGCATACATAAAATATTTAATATAAATAATCAAAAAAGGAAACTTATGGCTCTTTATAAAATCGATGATTATGGAATCAAAGAATGGCATCCTATAAGTAAGATTACATTAGGATTTATAATATTATATACTTATATTTCAATTGCTGCTATTCCTTTATATTATGCAGAAATAAATTCTGCAACTGCAAACATAACATCTTATAGGGATGCTTTTTGGTTATTGCAAATGGCTGCTAGTACAATTGGTTTTGGTGATGTTTATCCCACAACTGAAACAGGTAGAGCAATTGTTGCTTTTTCTTTTTATATTGGTGTGGGAATTGCTGGTTATATAGGTGCTACAATTGCTGGATTTTTTACAGACTTCACAGATAAGTCTGTTCAAAACAGAGAATTGAGAAAACAAAATGAAGAAATTATTGAATTATTAAAGAAACAAACGGACAAAAGGTAGAAAATGCAAAAAGAAATCGTAGTTGGTGGCTTTTCAAAAGAACAAAGAGAACAAAACTTAGAAAAAATCAAAACAAAATATACTAAAAAAGGTTATAAGTTTCTAAAATATATTGACAATGGTACACTTAAGTCTGTAGCTGTATTTGATGTGGATGAAAGTATTTTAAGAAAAGAAAAATCAAAAAATCTTTATATATTATCAGGGTTTTTCTTACTTTTATCTCTATATCTGTTTTTACAAGGTAAGTAAAATTTACTAAGTAAGTGCTAACCATACACCTATAAGTATCATTAGTGTCCCTGCTATTTTGTTTAAAAGTTTTATATTTGATGAATCACTTAAAAACTTTCTAACTAAGTTACCACCACTTGCGTATATGATTAAGCACATAAACTCTAGTAGCAAAATCAAGAAAATAAGCACACTTAATTGTGGAAATAAATCTAGTTTTTCATCTATAAAAGGTGGTAATAAAGCTATAAAAAAAGCCCATCCTTTAGGGTTTGCAATTGCTGTTATAAATCCTTGTAAAGCTAAATTTCTATTAGAAATATTAAAGTCTTGCTTATTTGTATTTAAAGCCATTTTACCTTTAGATAACCACATCATAACACCTAATTTTAAAAAAGCAATTACATGGAAAATACTTGATACATCTATTGGTATAATAATGTTGGTTATTGCTTATTCATTAGTAGATTTAATTAAATAATTCAATTAAACTTTTTATACAAAAAATTGTTTAATTGAGTAGCAAAATTATGGGTATCTTTTTTTGAAAAAGGTGCTGGACCTTTTGTCATCTCTCCACTATCTCGTATTTCTTGCATTAGGTTTCTCATTGCAAGATATTGCTTAATATTATCTTCTGTATAAAGTTCACCCCTGTGGTCAATTGCTAAAGAGTTTTTACTTACAACTCTATCAGCTAAAGGAATATCTGCTGTTATTACCAAATCGTTTTCTTCCACCATTTCTACAATAAGATCATCTGCTTTATCAGCACCTTCTTCAACTATGATGTATTCAATAAACTTTGACTTGCCAACATTAATTTTCTTATTTGAGATTATATAGGTTTGTAGATTATATTTATCAATAGCTTTTGTTACTATTGGTTTTAAAAGATTAGGAAAAGCATCCCCATCAATAAAGAATTTCATCTAAACTATATCCTTAAAAGTATTTTTCCTATTATATTCAAAATTACCCAATAAAAATATATCTACTTATCATTCCAACTTCTAGCATCTTTTGCGATTAATCCAACAGCAGCACTTGGTCCATCACTTCCTGCTGTGTATTTTTTCATAGAAGTTAAGTTATTTTGCCAGCCGTTTATTATTTCATCAGCCCATTTCCAAGCTTCTTCAACCTCATCAAGTCTCATAAATAAAGTAGCTTCATTTCTAATAACATCAAGAATTAATTTTTCATAGGCATCTGGTTTTCTTTTAATATTATGTGGTGAATTTAATTCTAGTTCTACTTGTTGAAGTTTCATTCCATCACTTAAACCTGGAATCTTATTCATCATTTTTAATTCAATACTTTCATTAGGTTGAAGAGTTATCACAAGTTTATTTGCATTTATTGATTCTTCATCAACACCGAATATAGAATGAGGAATAGTTTTAAATTGTATTACAATTTCAGAATTTCTTTTTTGCATTCTTTTACCACTTCTTATATAAAAAGGTACTCCATTCCATCTCCAGTTATCAATATCAACTCTCATAGCTGCGTATGTTTCAGTGTCACTTGGTATTTCACAATTATCGCAATAACCATCTACACTTTTACCATCAGATGATCCAGCTGTATATTGAGCTCTTACAGTTTTATTTTTAATATCATCACTATTCATTTTTCTAAATGATCTTAAAACTTTTACTTTTTCATCCCTAACAGCATTTGCTTCAATAGAACAAGGTGGCTCCATAGCTATTAAACAAATTAATTGTATAAGGTGATTTTGAATCATATCCCTTAAGGCACCATATTCATTATAATAATCCCACCTATTCTCAACACCAACACTCTCAGCTACTGTTATTTGAACATGATCAATATGATTTGAGTTCCAAAGGGGCATAAATAGTCTATTTGAGAATCTTAGAGCTAAGATATTTTGAACAGTATCTTTTCCTAAATAATGATCAATTCTAAATATTTGATCTTCATTAAAATGCTCTAAGACTTTTTTATTTATAGCTTGAGAAGACTTCAAATCTTTTCCCAATGGTTTTTCTAACACCACTCTAGTATTTGAAGTAATTAAACCCCAATTATCTAAGTTTTTACATATATCCCCAAAAAAATTAGGTGAAGTTGACAGATAATTTACCCTATGTCTATTAGGGTATTCACTTAAAAGTTTTTGTAATGGTTCATAAGAATTATCACAAGAAAGATCAATTTTTACAACATAAAGTTGTTTTTTAAACTCATCAAAGATTTTATCATCTAATCCTTCTTCTAAGAACTCACTTAATTTACTTTTCACTAATCTTATATGTTCATCTTTTGTAATATCTCTTCTAGAAACTGTTATTATTCTTGTTTCTTTTGAGATGTAATCATCACTACATAAATGATAAAGTGCAGGCATTAGCTTTCTAAAAGCTAAGTCCCCATGCCCTCCAAAAAGTATAAAATCACATAAGTTAAATTTAGTGCTCATTTTAGTTTCTTTCTATAGTTTATTTTTTCTTTTTCTTTTTATCTAAATTATAGAAGTAATTAGTAGCTTCAACAAAGCCATCTACACTACCACAATCAAATCTTTTACCTTTAAATTTATAAGCTAAAACCATGCCATTTTTAGCTTGAGTACATAGGGCATCTGTGATTTGTAATTCACCATTTTTACCAGGTTTTGTATCTTTAATTACTTCAAAAATTTCAGGAGTTAAAATATATCTTCCTATTACAGCTAAGTTAGATGGGGCTTTATCATTATCAGGTTTTTCTATCATATTTGATACCACATGAACACCTTCTTCCATAGGTTTACCTTCTATAACACCATATTTATGTACATCTTCTTTAGGTACTTCCATACAAGCAACTATACAACACTTGTATTTTTCATATAGCTTAACCATTTGTTTTAATACACCATCACCATCTTCATTTACACATAAGTCGTCTGCTAATATTACTGCAAAAGGATAATTATCACCAATTAAAGTTTTACCTTTGTATATGGCATCACCTAATCCTTTCATTTCATTTTGTCTTGTGTAAGTAAATGTACATTTCTCAATGATTTTTCTAATATCACTTAACATAGTTTCTTTTGAACTACCTTTTATTTGATGTTCTAATTCATATGATATATCAAAGTGATCTGTAATTGCTCTTTTTCCACGACCAGTGATAGTAGCCATTACATCACATCCAGCTTCAATAGCTTCTTCAACTCCATACTGAATTAAAGGTTTAGTTAAAACAGGTAACATTTCTTTAGGCATTGCTTTTGTAGCAGGTAAAAATCTAGTTCCGTATCCAGCTGCTGGGAATAAACACTTTGTAATCATTTCTTTATCATTCATTTTTTATATACTCCTAAATATATTTTATTTACTACCCTTAAGCCACATTACTTGATAAGGCTCAACAATAATATTTCTATCTTGTTTCTCATTTTCATAATTAAAATTCGCACAATTTGAATTCACAATATCACATAAAGGTAATTTTATATGCTCAGGTAATTCAATACTTACAGATTCATTTGAAAAGTTATTGATAGCTATTATTCTTGATTCATTTTTGCTGCATGCTTGATCTATTATAAATAATCTATCATCTAAATCTAAGAAATCAAATTCACCAAAAGGATTAAATGCTTCTTCATTTGTTCTAATAGAAATTAATCTTTTATAAGAATCAAACATAGTTTTAGCAAGACTTCCTAAGGTTGATAGCTCTTTTTCTAACCAATCAATATTATATTTTTCTCTATTGATTGTTCTATTAATTCCTGTATGTTTTACACCATCATGGTAGTTTTGTGAACCAACTAAAGAATGAAAATATATTCCAGGAACACCAGGCATTGCTAAAACAGTAGCTTGAGTAACTAACATTCTTTTTACCCTTAAGATTTGTTCATCTTTTGGATTTGATAATGCATCAATATAACTACAGTTTAATTCATATGGTGTTTTTGTTCCATCTTCTTCTGCTCTATATGAAACTAAACCACCACTTTCTTTTACTCTATTTACAATATCATCAATCTCTGCATCATCTAAAATTCCTTTTACAGGTCTCAGCCCTATTCCATCGTGACTTGCTGTAAAGTTAAAGAAACAAACTTTATTTGATGGTAACTGTAGAGTTTTAGCCCATGCAGTTAGTTTTTTAGTATTTGAGTGGATTACGGAGTTTAAAAGTAATGGGGGAAGTGCAAAATTGTATACCATTTGTGCTTCATCATCACCACTTCCAAAGTATGAAATGTTTTCATGATGTGGAACATTTGTTTCAGTAATAATAATTACTTCAGGGGCTACTTCGTGAAGTACATCACGCATAAGTTGAATTAACTCATGAGTTTGGGGTAAATGAACACATTCACTTCCTATTTCTTTCCATATAAAAGCAATCGCATCAAGTCTTATTAAAGTTGCACCTTTTTCAATATAGTAAAAAAGTGCATCTAATACGTTTTTTAAAACCTTATGACTTTTATAGTTTAGATCAACTTGATCTTTAGAAAATGTAGTCCATACATTATGTATTTTTCCATCATTATCTGTATATTCATGTAAAAGTGGTGTTGCTCTTGGTCTTACTACTTTACTTAAATCTGTAGTAGGATCAACCTCTACAAAAAAATCTGCAAAGTATTTATCCCCTGATAAAAAAGCTTTAAACCAATCTGAGTATTGAGATATATGATTGATTACCCCATCAACCATAAGTCTATATTCACCTGAAATATGTTCTATTTCTCTCCATGAACCCATATGCGGATCAACAGCACTGTAATTTACAACTGAAAAACCGTCATCACTTGAATAAGGATAAAATGGTAATATATGTATAGAATTAATTACACCTTTTAAGTGATTATCCATAAACTCTTTTAAAGTATGTAAACTAGCTTCATGACTTTTTGAAACTTGATCACCATAAGTAATAAGAATTATATCTTTATGACTTAAATGATATTGGGTTGATTTTATTCTTTGTTTGTATTTAAAAATTAAATCAATTATACTTTCAGTAGCTTTTGAAGCTATTTCTTCTGGATATAACTTATGTAATCTTTTATTAATAGTGTGATTTGGGTCTGAAATGTGCATCATTCGTTATCCTTTTTTACAAATTCATAAAACTTATCTGAGAACTCAGGTAAAACAGATCTTACAGTTGTCCACGAAGACAATGATGATACACCCATAGGATCTTCTTCAAACTCCAATGAAGCATCTTTTATAGCATCTTGAAAAGCTTCAACTGCTTTAATTTCTTTTTCTCTATCAAAATCTAGACCATTAATTTTACTTAAGGCATTATATTTTGATATTTCAAATCTTGATTCTTGAAAATATGTAGTTAATAGAGTTTTAAATGAAGCTGATGAAAATACAACTCCCTCTTGTGCCATAACCCTAAATAATGTTTTGGCAATATCATTTGCCATTTTATAAATACCATTATTTTCACTTTGAGAACCTAGTTCTTGATGCTTATGTTCATAAGTTTCCATAATTTGACTTTGACAAATTCTTCTGTTTGAAGTATTTTTATAAACTTCACTTAAAGTTGAAACTTCAAGTCCCCATGTGGGAGAGATACCAATACCTCTACCTAAAGATCTTACAAATGAAAACTCTCCTGAAAGTGCATATCTAAAACTTTCCATATATTCTAAATATCTACTGTTTCCATAGATTCTTTTTAAAGAGTTTATTAATGGAGTATATAAAAGTCTTGTGGCTCTACCATGTAGTTTTTGAGTCACCCTTGAATAATATCCTTTATTAAACTCAAAATCTAAAGCAGGATGAACAATAGGATAAAAAAGTCTAGCAGGAATTTCTCTTGAATAGTTTACAATATCACAATCATGTAAAGCAAAAGCATATGCATCTTTATCAGATAATCCATACCCTAACATAGTCCATACATTTCTTCCTTTACCTGGTGTTTCTAAACCTGGAAAACCTTCAGAAGTAAGCTCTGCATAAAGCTCTTTTATTTTCGTTCCATCATTCCATAAAACATCAACTTTACATGGTAATACAGACATTAACTCTTTTACTTCTTCAAACTGTTCTTTAGTTGCTTGATCTAAACCTAATATAATTTTATAAAGATATTTAACACCTTTTAATTCTTCAATAATTTTATGCATAGCAGGAGTTTGAAACTCTGAGTACAAAGCAGGAAGTAACAATACCATTCTTCTTCGTTTTGAAAATTCTAATAACTCATCTTCAATATTCTCTAGTTCTCTGTTTCCTAGATTTTGTAGAGTAGTTATAACTCCATTTTGAAAAAAGTCTGACATTTATAATTCCTTTATTTGTGTTTTATGTATGTGTTTTTATGATAATTAAATCTAAAATATTATTGTGTGTTGGACCTGGTTTTAAAAGTGCATCAATTTGTTCTAAAAAAGTATTTGAATCAAAATTATTTAAATACTTTTCAATATTAAGATTTTTTTCTTTAGCTAAAGCTAGACTACTATTATCAATAACAGCACCTGCACTATCTGTGTTTCCATCTATTCCATCACTAGCTGCACTTAGAAAAAGTAATTCTTTATTTTTGGGAAACTCACTTAATATTTTTAGTACTAAATGCTGATTTCTTCCACCTTTACCGTTTCCTCTGACATTTACAGTGGCTTCACCACCAATTATATAGCAACCATCACTTTTACTAATTAAGTTCATGATTTCTTCAAATTCATAGTCTATATTTTTTGATATTTTTTTACTTAAAATATCAGATTGAATGTTATTTTTAGCAAGTATGTCTTGAGCAGTTTGGAGTAATACATCGTTTGTTCCAACCAAAAAGAAATCAAGATTTTTAGGGTTTGATTTTGGTGATTCATCAGCTGAAGCGTTGATTCCCCTTTGAAGATAGTTTCTAACACTAAAGGGAACTTGATCGATGATATTGTAATCTTGTAAAGATAGTTTAGCTTGAGTAAAAGTAGTCTTATCATAATATAATGGTGCAGATCCGATTGCTTCTAAATCATCACCTAATACATCACTTAAAACTAAAACCACACCACTTGCACTTGAATATGCAGCTAATCTTCCACCTTTAATTTCTGAAATATGTTTTCTAACACTATTCATACTTTCAATAGGCATTCCATTTTTTAGCATAAGATCAGTAGTTTCTTGAAAATCTTTTAAACTGATTTCTTCACAGGGACTTTCTACTAAAGCTGAAGTTCCTCCTGATAGTAAATAGATATAAAAATCATCACTATCATGACTTTTAAATTCATTTATGAGGGTTTCTCCAGCAATTATACTTTGCTCATTTGGAAGTGGATGACCTGCTTTTATGTATGTTAAATTTTCATATTCTAAATCATTTTCATAATTTCCAACTAAAATAGACTTATCAATCTTTGTAGGTATAGTTTCATATATGGCTTTTGCCATACTTAAAACTGCTTTACCTGAACCATAAAGTTTTATTTTTTTGTCTTTTGGAAAATAGACTTTTTGATTTTCAAACTCTATAAATTCATCAGTGATGTTACAATTATTTTTAATAAGGTTTTGTGGTTGTACATTAAAAAGTATTTCGTTGAAATAAGTTTTATATTCTTCTATTGTGGGCATAATATTCCTTGTAATGACTCATTCCACCCCTCAGGACCTCTTAATTTAGTTTTTATCAAACCATCTTTAAAGAATCCAACAAAAGTGCCGTCATATCTTTTTATAAGTATACCTTGATTTACAACATCTAACATTGTTAAATCATTTTGCCCATCACCTAATGCTATTGTGTAATAGTCTTTATTGTATTTATTTTCATAAAATTCTTTTACTTTCAAAATAGCTTTTGCTTTATCTTGACCGTTTGTAATTAAATGGTAAAACCTACCACCTCTTACAATATCAAGACCATCATCATTTGCTCTTTTTTTAAGTTCATTAAATTTAAATACATCATTTAAAATAAATGGTTCTGTAAAATATCTAGCTTTTGCCTCACTTGCTTTTAAAGTATCTAATCCTGTAAGAGAAGCTACTTCATCTATACTTAATTGTGAAAAACCTTTAATCTTGAAATCTTTTGAATACTCTTCAAATTTTTCTACAATTTCATCATATAGTTTTCCCATAGCAATAACTTCATAAGAATTTCCATCAGGAATAAATATTCCAGCACCATTTTCACAGATAAAAGGATAATTTAAATCAAGTTTTTTTTGAAGTTTTACCACTTCATCTTTTGTCTTACTAGTTACTAAAACAAGTGGTATTTTATGAGTTTTAATGTAGTTAAGCATTGGTAATGCTTTTTCAAAACTATAGTTTTCATGATCAAGTAATGTGCCATCTAAGTCACTAAAAATTAAGTAATTATTTTTCATATTTTTATTTGTCATAATACATTGTACATTAAAATTATTATATAAAAAATAGTTCCATGTATAAATAATATACAATATAACTAAGTGTATCAAGCTAAAATTTAACACAAAATTAACAAATTTTTAGTAAAGTAAAAAATATTTAAAATAAGGATAAAAAATGCTAAAAAATTTACTTTTAGGATTACTATTAATAGCAAATATCTCTTTAGCACAAGAGATGAAAATGTTCCAATCTGTACCAAAAGATAAGGCTACACTTGTTAAAACAGACTCAAGTAAAGAGTTTTGTAATGTATGTGGTATGCATTTAACAAAGTTTTACAAAACAAGTCATGCAACTGAGTTTAAAAATGGACATAAAGAACAATATTGTTCACTTCATTGTCAAGGAAAAATCCACTCGCAATTTGAAGATAAAATAAAGTTAATTCAAGTAGTGGATACTAATTCTTTACAGTTTATTGATGCTAAAAAAGCAACTTATGTGGTAGGAAGTTCTAAAAAAGGAACAATGAGTCCTGTAAGTAAATATGCATTTTCAACTCTAAATGAAGCAAAAAAGTTTCAAAGTAAATTTGGAGGTGAAATAAGAACCTTTGATGAAGCCTTAAAAATTGCAAAAGATTCAGTATTTGATGACATGGCAAAACTAGAAAATAAAAAAAGAAAAATGGCAAAAAAAGGTAAAAAAATCTACACTACTATGTGTAAAGAATCACAAAAAACAGAATTTGCATCTGTTGGTGAAACTAAACAATACCTAATTGATAACAAGGTTTGTGGAAAAATAAAACCACAAATGCTACAAGCAGTTTCTATTTATTTAACAAACAAAGCACTAGCTACTCCAAAAGATAAAAGTATAAAAGTACCTGAAGATACAAAATGTCCTGTGTGTGGAATGTTTGTTGCTAAATATCCTAAATGGGTAGCTTTAATTAAAAAAGATGATCATGCACACTATTTTGATGGTGTAAAAGATATGATGAAGTTTTATTTCAATCCAAATAAATTTGCCCATGCTCATGATAAAATTGATTTTAAAGATATTTTAGTAACAAACTATTACACACTTGAAGCTGTAAATGCAAAAAAAGCTTTCTATGTAATTGGTTCAAATGTTTATGGTCCAATGGGTGAGGAATTAATTCCATTTAGTACAGAAAAAGAGGCTAAAAACTTTTTAAATACTCATTTTGGTAAGAAGATTTTGAAGTTTGAAGAGATAAAAGAAGAAGACTTGTATTAAGTCTTCTTTTAAAAGTTTTATTATTTATTTTTAATAAAAGAACAACAATAGTCAACTAGACTATGTACTCTTAATTTAAATTTTGAGTTAGCAGGAATTTCGAACGATCCAGGTCCTTCAACTTTAACCCACTCTTGAGCTTGTAGCTTATATTCTAATTCACCTCTTTGGATATCCATTATTTCTTTGTGAACAGTGTTTAATTGATATTCACCTGGTAACATAATACCTAAAGTCTTACTAGAACCATCCTCAAGTTTAATACTTCTACTTGTAATGTTTCCATCAAAAAGAATATTTGCAGCTTTGGCTATTGTAACACCATTAAATTCTGCCATATTTCATCCTTATATTTAATTTAATATATGTAATATTATAACAAAAAATTTATTTGCTTTTATTGAAAGCTATTACCTAGATTGCTTTAGATAAAATAAAAAAACTACAATTAGGATTGAACAACTTTTATGCAAGGTTATATAATTGATACAAAATCTGTTAAAGATGATGATTTAATAGTTTCCATACTTACAGAAGATGAAATAGTAACTTCATATAGATTTTATGGGGCTAGACACTCAATTATAAATATAGGTTATAAAATTGACTTTGAACTTGAAATTACTAAAAGTAACATTTCACGACTAAAAGATGTAATACAGTTAGGTTTTCCATGGGTATTAGATCCTGAAAAAATGTATTGCTGGCAAAGATATTTAAAACTATTTTATAGACACTTTAAAGATATAGAACATATTGATAGCTTTTATTACTATAATCTTGAAAACCTTGAGAAACTAATGGAAAAACAAAATGCCCTACGCTCTATAATACAATCATATGTAAGCTTACTAGAGTTTGAGGGTAGACTTCACATTGATTATGAGTGCTTGCTTTGTGAAAAAATTATAGAAGATAAAATATCATTAGTTAGAAGTTTTATTCCTGTACATTCTACATGTACTAAAAGTAGAGTTTTTGAGAAGAAAAAAATAGTTGAATTGTTTGAAGATCAAAATCTAATTAGCTTTAATGATAATGAAATTGAATATCTGTGGAATATTGTTTTAGAAGGTTTGTAAAACATACATAATATTTTAGATGAAGTTTTATAAACTTCATCTAATAATATTTGTTTTAAGTAAATAATTGTTGGTTCTAAATCTATTTAAATTAAAATACTTGATTATACGTTAAATCTAAAGTGCATTACATCGCCATCTTGAACAACGTAATCTTTACCTTCTAATTTTAGTTTTCCATTTTCTTTACATTTAGCTTCACCACCTAATGTAACGAAATCTTCATATGCAATTACTTCTGCTTTAATGAAACCTTTTTCAAAGTCATTATGAATAACAGCAGCAGCTTGTGGTGCTTTTGTATTTTTTCTAATAGTCCAAGCTCTTACTTCCATTTTACCAGCTGTAAAGTATGACTGTAAACCTAACTTATCAAATGAAGTATGAATGATTTTTTCTAATCCTGATTCTGCTACACCTAGGTCATTTAACATTTCTTTAGCTTCATCATCTTCCATACCAACTAGTTCTTCTTCAATTTTTGCACAAAGCATAATTAAATCAGCATTTACACTGCTAGCATGTTCTCTTAAAATATCTACATAATTATTACCATCAACTAATGAATCTTCATCAACGTTAGCTCCGTAAATTACATCTTTATTTGATAAAAATCTTAATTCTCTATCTAAAGCAATAAAAGTTTCATCTTCTAATTTTTCAAAAGTTTTTACAGGTTGTAAATCACAAATATGAGTATATAATTCTTCAGCAACTACAAGCATAGAAGCAGCTTCTTTTGATCCCTTAGATTGTTTTTTTAATCTATCGATTTTCTTTTCAAGTTGCCCAATATCTGCATAAATTAATTCTGTTTCTATTATTTCAATATCTCTTAGAGGATTAACATCGCCTTCAACGTGAGTAATATTTCCATCATCAAAACATCTTACCATGTGTAAAATAACTTCAACTTCTCTAATATTAGATAAGAATTGATTTCCTAAACCTTCACCTTTAGAAGCTCCTCTAACAAGTCCTGCAATATCAACAAAATCTATAGTTGAGTGTTGAATCTTATCAGGATTAACAATTTTTGCTAATTCGTCAAGTCTTTTATCTGGTACTGGTACAATCGCTTTATTTGGTTCAATTGTACAAAACGGATAGTTTTGTGCTTCTGCATTTTGAGCTTTTGTTAAAGCATTAAAAGTTGTTGATTTACCTACGTTTGGAAGTCCTACAATTCCTACACCTAATCCCATTTATTTACCTTTGTATACATATATTTTTAGGGATTATATAGTAATTTTCCATATAAAATCATAAAGCAAAAAGAAAGTGTTATACACTAGAAAAATTCTAGTGTATTTTATGTAGTTATTTAGATAAATTTTTTAATAAGTTGATGTTCATTCTAACAGCAGCACCTGTACCACCATGAGGATTATATCCCCACTCACTTTCTACAAAAGCAGGTCCAGCAATATCAAAATGTAACCATTTGTTTTTGTTTTCTTCATAAACAAAATTATCTAAAAATAATCCAGCTGTAATAGCTCCACCATATCTAGTATTTGCAATATTGCATACATCAGCAATTTGTGATTTGATAGCTTTTCTTAAAAATCTATTAAAATCTAAGGCAGTAGCATATTCTCCAGCTTCATGACTTCTTTGAACAGCTGTTTTCTTTAACTCTTCACAGTTACCCATTACACCCGTTGTATATTGACCTACACCAACTACACAAGCTCCTGTTAAAGTTGCATAATCAAAGATATAATCAATATCTTTGATCTCATCTTGAGCGTAACATAAACAATCTGCTAATACTAATCTACCCTCAGCATCTGTATTTCTAACTTCAATAGTTTTACCATTTTTAGCAGTTAATACATCATCAGGCTTATAAGCATTTCCAGCTACCATATTTTCTACAGCACCAACAACAGCGTGAATTTCTACATCAAGTCCTAATTTAGCAGCAGCCCAAATAGTTCCTAAAACAGCACATCCACCTGATTTGTCTAATTTCATTGTAACCATGAAATCAGCAGGTTTTAAAGATAAACCACCTGAATCATAAGTTAAACCTTTACCTACTAAAACTACTTTTTTCTTAGCATTCTTAGGTGTGTATGATAAGTGAATTAATTTTGATTCATTTGTTGATGCTTTACCAACACTATACATAGAGTTCATTTTATTTTTTAATAAATATTTTTCACCATGAACTGTAGCTTTGATATTTACATCTTTAGCAATTTCTTTTGCCACATCAGCCATAGTTTTTGGATAAAAATCAGCTGGTGGAGTATTTACCATATCTCTAACTTTGTTAACAGCTTTTGTTACAGTTTTAGATTCACTTAACACATCTTCAAGTTTCTTTGTAACTTTTTTAACAATGATATTAATAGTTTGCTTTTTCTTTGTTTCTTTGTTTGATTTATATGTATTAAACTCATAAGAAGAAAGATAGATACCTTCAACTATTGCTTTTAATTTTGAAGAACATTCACAATCTAATTCTAAGTTTGCTGTTGTAAATTTTGTAGCTTTAATTTTCTTAACAGCTTGCGTTATAGCAATTGCTAAACTTTCATAATCTTCATCTTCAAAACCAACAAATATTTTTTTAGATTCAGGTAAGAATACTGATGTTTCATCTTTAGCCTCAAACCCTAATTGCTCTAAAATTTCTTTTTCTTTTAAGTCTTTTATATCATTTGTTAAAACAATTTCTAAATCTGCTTCAACTTTTTTATCTATTAAATTAATTTTCAAACTATACTCCTTCTTGAAACTTTTTTTGTAGCTTTATTAAAATAAAATATTATACTTCCACCAGCTAGTAAAACAAATGGTAATGCAAAATACCAGTTTTCTTTAGCTATTTCTAGTAGTTTTAAGATTTCATTACCAAAATACCACACAGGTACTATAGTAATAGCAGCCCAACACCATGCACTAATTAAATTTATAAATGCAAACATTTTTGCACTATATCTAGTTAAACCTATTGAAATAGGAATTATTGTTCTCATTCCATACATATATCGCTGTACAAAGATAATTGGCCAACCATATTTTTTTAGTAATAAATGTGCTAAGGCAAACTTACGTCTTTGGCCTTTGAACTTTTTATGAACATAAGATTTATTATATCTTCCAATATAAAAATAAACTTGATCACCAGCAAACCCACCAAGCCCAGCAATAAAAATAGCAAGATAAAGATTCATATCCCCTGTATGAGATAATAAACCAGCCATTACTAATCCAGCTTCACCTTCAAGCATTCCCCATGCAAATAAAATCACATAACCGTGTTCTTTTAATAAATAAACAAACTTATTTTGAAAACCCTCAACAGGAGCATTTATAAGATTGTAAATGATAAAAGAGAAAAATATTGCTACTACAGAAAAAAATATCTTCCCTGAATGAGGTCTTAATGCATTAAAAAGTGCCTTCATTTACTACCTTATTTTAGTCAAAATTTAAAATACTCTTTGCTTGAATCATATCTTTATCACCTCTACCTGAAAGGTTAATAATTATGATTTTATCTTTTAATTTTTCTTTTGCTTTCTTTAAGTATCCAATTGCATGTGCAGTTTCAAAAGCAGGAATTATCCCCTCTTTTCTTGAAAGCCATACAAAGGCCTCCATAGCTTCATCATCCGTAACTGAGTCATACTGTACTGAGTTGTTATCTTTATGAAATGCATGCTCAGGACCAATTCCTGGATAATCTAAACCTGCACTAATAGAATGTGCTTCCATTACTTGACCATCTTCATCTTGTAATAAGTATGAACATTGTCCATGTAGAACACCAGGTCTACCTTTTTCTAAAGAACACCCATGTTTATTTGTATCTATTCCCATACCGCCAGCTTCAATACCAATACAAGTTACTTCTTTATCTTCTAAGAAGTGTGAAAACATACCAATAGCGTTTGAACCACCACCAATACATGCAACAACATAATCAGGTAGTCTATTTTCTTTTTCTAAAATTTGTTTTCTAGCTTCGTATCCAATAACCGCTTGGAAATCTCTAACCATTAAGGGATAAGGATGAGGACCAGCAACTGTTCCAATTACATAAAATGTATCTCTAGCATTTGTTACCCAGTATCTAATTGCATCGTTCATTGCATCTTTTAGTGTTTTACTTCCAGATTGAACAGCTACAACTTTAGCTCCTAAAAGCTTCATTCTAAATACATTTAACTCTTGTCTTTCAACATCTTTTGCACCCATAAATACTGTACACTCTAAACCTAAAAGTGCAGCAATAGTAGCACTAGCAACACCATGTTGCCCAGCACCTGTTTCAGCAATAATTTTAGTTTTACCTAATTTTTTTGCTAGTAAACCTTGTGCAATTACGTTATTTACTTTGTGAGCACCTGTATGGTTTAGATCTTCTCTTTTTAAATAAACCTTAGCACCAATTTCTTCACTAATATTTTTAGCTAAATAAAGTGGGTTTTCTCTACCAACATAATCTCTTAATAAATCATTTACTTCTGCCCAAAATTCAGGGTCATGTCTATATTTTTTATATTCTTCTTCTAATTCTTTTAAAACTGGCATTAATGTTTCTGGTACATACTGTCCACCAAAAATACCAAATTGACCTAATTCGTCTGGATCAAATTTACTAGGCTTTGGGATGTAATCACTCATAATATCTTCTCTTTTTTAAATATTTAATACCGAATAAACAGGTGCTATTTCTCTTAACTTATCAGCACCACCTAAAAACTCAATGTCCATTAAAAAACATGATTCAACTAGTTCTACGTCTAATTTATTTATTAAATTAGCTGCTGCAATTGCCGTTCCACCTGTAACAATAATATCATCAATCATTAAAACTCTGGCATTTTCTTTTGACTTAAATGCATCTAAATGCAATTCAATTTCGTCAAAACCATACTCAAGTTCATATTTTTCACATACAGTTGTAGATGGTAATTTACCTTTTTTTCTAATAGGTACAAAACCAACATTTAGTGCATAAGCTAAAGCTGCTCCAAAAATAAACCCTCTTGAGTCAATTCCTGCAACAAAATCTAAGTTTGCATCTTTATATCTATCAACTAAATGATCCATTAAAACCTTGTAAGCTTCATTGTTGTTTAATAGTGTAGTAATATCTTTAAATACTATTCCAGGTTTTGGAAAATCTTCAACATCTCTAATTGAATTTAATAATAATTCTTTATTTTTTTCATCTAAAATCTTTTGATTCAATGAACATCCTTTAATATCTTAATTGTAAGGATAAATATTCTATCTAAAAGATTATTATGATTTAATGATAAATAATCTCATTTTAAAAAACATTTACTTATAATTTTAAATATTATAATAAAAAAGGTTATTAGATGGGTAAAATTATATTAATTTTTTTGATTTTATTAGTTTCTTTGTTAAATTTAAATGCAAATGATTTACAAAAAGCAAAGACTTATAAAAACAATATAAATGATTTTTCTTCATGGCTTATGAGTGAAAAACTTGATGGAATAAGAGCATACTGGAATGGGAAAGAATTATTAAGTAAAAATGGAAATAAGATTTATGCACCATTATGGTTTACAAAAAACTTACCGAATTTTAAATTAGATGGAGAATTATGGACAAAAAGAAATGATTTTGAAAATATTCAAAATATAGTTCTAGATAAAATACCATCTAATAAATGGAAACAAATTACTTACAATATTTTTGAAGTTCCAAACCAAAGTGGAAATTTTATTAAAAGACTAAATACAATTAAAGAGTATAAAGAAAAAAACCACATACCTCATCTAAAAATAATCAAGCAAATAAATGTAAAAAACTCAAAACATTTAGATTCATATCTTAATGAAATTATTAGTAAAAAAGGTGAAGGAGTAATATTAAAAAACTTTTCAAAAGATTATTTTACTGGTAGAAGCAAAAATATTTTGAAAATGAAAAAGTTTTATGATGATGAAGGGGAAGTTATAGGTATAAATTATAATTTACAAAACAAATTCAAAAGCCTACGTTTAAAATACAAAAATGTAGAATTTAATTTAGGTGGAGGATTTTCTTCAAAAGAAAAACGAAATCCACCTAAAATAGGTGATATAGTAACTTTTAAATACTATAGTTTCACAAAAAATGAAATTCCCAAATTTGCTTCATTCTTAAGGATTAGAAAAAAAGAATAATTACAATGAATAATTCTTATCTGTAATTCCACTGTTTTTTAATTTCTCGCATACTTTACTTTCTGATTCATTTAAAGTCAAATCAATGCTACTTGGTAAATTAAATACTATTTCTACACAACCTGTTTTATCTTTTAAAGTTTTGTTATCATCACTTGATTCCCAAACATTTACATTTATATCTATAGCTTCGTTTATATCATCAAAACTCTCATTTTGAAGATAATAAGCTTGAGCTGATGATACAATAGCTGAAATATCTCTTTTAAGTGTAGTTGCGTTGGCATAATCTTTAGTATCCATCAACTTTGGAATTGCAAAAGATGACATTAATCCAATGATTAATATGACAATAATAATTTCAAGAAGTGAAAAAGCAGATTTCATACTATAATCCTTTTAAATAATTTAAAAGATTATAGTAATAGTTTAGTTAAATGATTATTAATTAGTTATATTTTTTGTTATCTATAGAATATTTGGAATATCAATATTAGTTTCTCTTTCTGCATCAGCTACATTTTCGAATACAACTTCAACAGGTGAAACATTAGGGTTTTCTTTATCAACAAATCTAGTAAGTTGTTTTTGGAAGTCTAATTTAACAGTTCCTATAGGACCATTTCTTTGTTTACCTATTATTATCTCAGCTTCTTCAACTGGTTTGTTTACAAAAGTAGACCTGTATTCTTCACCTTTGTCTTTGGCTTCTTTCTCTTTTCTAGCTTCATCTCTTTCTTTGTAAACATCATCTCTATATACAAACATAATAATATCTGCATCTTGCTCAATTGCTCCAGATTCCCTAAGGTCACTAAGCATTGGTCTTTTATCAGGTCTGTTTTCAAGTCCCCTGTTTAACTGAGAAAGTGCAATAATAGGAATCTTCATTTCCCTTGCTAACATTTTAAGTCCCCTTGAAATATCAGATACTTCTTGGTGTCTATCTTTTGTTCCTGTTCCTTGCATAAGTTGTAAGTAATCAATTATTACAAGTGAAATGTTATTATCTTCATTTTGGGCAAGTTTTCTAACTCTTGCTCTTAGTTGATTAATGTTTACACTACCTCCATCATCAACAAAAAGTTTTTTTCTTTCAAGATCGTTAACTGCACCACTTAAATTAGTCCACTGGTTATCATCTAAATCACCTTTTCTAAGGTTTTGTAATGGAATTGAAGTTTTAGCAGCAAGCATTCTTAAAAACAATTGTTCAGCAGGCATTTCAAGTGAGAAAAAAATCACACCTTTATTAGCTTCTACATTTTTTAATGCCATATTTAAAACTAAAGCAGTTTTACCCATCGCTGGTCTTGCAGCAATAATAACTAAATCACCTTCATTAAATCCAGTTGTTTTTCTATCAAGAGCATCAAACCCTGTAGTTTCACCAATTAAGTGATGATTTCCCATCTCTTTCATCTTTTGGATATATGCCATTGTATCTGTTGATACAACTTCCATATCTTTTAACTCAGAAGTTGATGAGTCTGTTGATATTTTATATAGTTCAGATTGAATAGTATTTAAAGCTTCATTTGAAGTAACATCTTCTTCAATTGCAACTTTTTTAATAGTTGTAGCTAAAGTAGCTAACTCTCTTTTTACAGCTGAATCTTTTATTTCTTTTACATAAGCTGTTGTATTTGTAATTGGATTAGCACTTAGTATTTCTAAAATTATAGAATCATCAACAACTTTGCTATCTACTTTTTTTCTAATAAACTCTTCATCAATGGGCATTTGCTCATCATGAAGTTTTATCATTGTTTCATATATTTTTTGATGAGCAGGTAAGTAAAAGTCTTTTGGCTTTAAAGCTGCTATTACATCTTCTAATTCTTCAGGATTAAAAAAGATTGAACTTAATACTGCCCTTTCAATATTTAAACTATAAACACTATCCATTAATTTTCACTTTCTTTTCTATTTTCTTTTTAAAGCTTCAGCTTCTACTTCACTGATAAACTTATTTATTAAAGCATCTCCAGAAAGTTTTTCAATAATCTCGCCTCTTTTCATAACAAGCCCACTACCCTTACCAAAGGCAATAGCAACATCTGCACTTTTTGCTTCACCAATTGCATTTACAACACAACCCATAACAGATACGTCTAATGGTGTCTTTATATGAGCAGTTCTTTTTTCAATTTCAGCAACAGCACTTACTAAATCTGCTTCAATTCTTCCACATGTAGGACAAGAAACGATATTTAAACCTTCTTTAGCAATTCCCACATCTTTTAAAATTGCTTTACCAACTTTAATTTCTTCTTCAAGTTCTCCTGTCATAGATACCCTTAAAGTGTCACCAATACCATCTAAAAGTAAAGATCCTAAAGCAATAGAAGATTTGATTGTAGAATGGAATTGTGTACCAGCTTCTGTAACTCCTAAGTGAAATGGATAATCATTTTTAGGTCTTAGCATTCTATATGCTTCAACTGTTCTTTGAACATCACTTGCTTTTAAAGATATTTTCATATTAGTAAATCCAAGGTCTTCTAAGTATTTGATATTGTATTCAGCAGAAGCTACCATACCCTGTGGAGTTTGGCCATATTTATCTTCAAATTGTTTTTCTAAGCTTCCTGAGTTTACACCAATTCTAATTGGTATTCCTCTTTGCTGACAAGCTTTTACAACTTCAGCTACTCTTTTTTTATCTCCAATATTACCTGGATTAATTCTAATACAGTCAACAACCTCAGAAGCTATTAAAGCTAATTTATATTTAAAATGTATATCTGCTACTAAGGGTAAGTCAACTTGTGATTTTATATCTTTTAATGCATTAGCTGCATCCATATCAGGAACAGCAACTCTTACAATATCAGCACCTGCAAAATGTAATTGTGTTATCTGCTCAACTGTGGCTTTAACATCTGATGTTTTAGAAAAAGTCATAGATTGAACTGGAATAGGTGCATCACCACCAATAGGAACATTTCCTACTATTATTTGTTTTGTTGGAATTCTTTTAATCATGTAAATATTCTATCCAAAAAAAAATTACTTTAAACTTTTATTTTGTAAAAACTAGATATAATCCCTCATTATTAGCAAAGGGATGTTTATGCAATCATTGGCAATTTTTGATATTATTATATTAAGTATTACTCTTATACTTGGTCTTAAGGGACTTATGAAAGGTCTTGTTAAAGAGGTTTTTGGGATTATTGGTATAGTAGGTTCTGTTTTTGTAGCCTCAAGAACTTCAGGAGAAGTTGGTAATCTACTTGCACCTATTTTAGGATTAGAAAGTTCAAATACTATCTCTTTAATTGGATTTGTAGCTAGTTTAATTGGATTCTGGTTAGTTATCTATGTAATAGGTACTATCGTAAGTAAGATGTTTGCAGCAGCTGGACTTGGTCTATTTGATAGATTATTTGGATTTATTTTTGGTGCTGGAAAAATCTTTTTAATTTTTGCAATTATTGCACATGCTTTATACCAAATCAATTCATTCAAAAAAACATTAGATGAAAAAACTCAAAATTCAATAGTAATGCCATACTTATTATCAACTGGTGCATTTATTATGAAACTTGATACACTAAACATTCAATCAGATGAACAAAAAGAAGATACAAACCAACAAGAAAATCAGTCACAATCAGCTACTGATGAAGTTTTAAAATCAGTTGGAAATGGTATTAAAACTTTAAAAGATACAACAGATGAAATCACATCAAATGTAAAACAAAAAGTTGAAGAAGAGATAATTAACAAAGTTGAAGATCAAATTGACAATGCTAAAAACATTTCATCAGAAGAAATGGAGCAAGTTAAAAAACAACTTGAAGAGAAACTTCAAAGCACAAATACTGAAGAAAAAACTAATTAATTAAAAGGATTTTAAGATTGTTCGAAAATAAATACATACAGCAAAGAATTGAAAAAGCTAACAAATTAAAAGAACTTGGGTTTAATCCATACTCAAATCACAGTGACAGAAATACTACTGTTTCAAAGTTTTTAAACGTAAACAGTGATGTTGAAAAACTTGAAAACAAAAGAGATGAAAACAGAAGTTATACACTCGCAGGTAGAATTAAATTCTTTAGACTTATGGGTAAAGCTTCATTTTTAAAAATAGAAGATGAAAGCGGTATCTTACAAATTTATGTAACAAGAGATAACTTACCTGAAGGTTTTTATAATGATGTATTCAAAAAAACTGTAGAAGTTGGAGATATTATTGAAGTTGCAGGTTTCCCTTTTGTAACTGGTAAAGGTGAATTATCTTTACATGTAACTGACTTTACAATACTAACTAAAGCTATTTCTCCACTTCCTGAAAAATATCACGGTATTCAAGATAAAGAGCTAAGATACAGACAAAGATATTTAGATCTTATTATGAACTCAGAAGTTAAAAAGACTTTCCACGTAAGAAGTAAGGTTATTAGCTTAACAAGAAGATTCTTTGAAGATAAAGGTTTCTTAGAAGTAGAAACTCCAATGATGCACCCTATTGCAGGTGGAGCTAATGCTAAACCATTTACAACCCATCACAATGCCTTAGGTGTTGATAGATTTTTAAGAATTGCACCTGAGTTATATTTAAAAAGATGTATAGTTGGTGGATTTGAAGCTGTATTTGAAATAAACAGAAACTTTAGAAACGAAGGAATGGATGCTACACATAACCCTGAGTTTACTTCAATTGAATTTTATTGGGCATATAAAACATATAAAGATTTAATTGAAATTACAAAAGAGTATTTTGAATATTTATTCGAACACTTAGAGTTACCTACAGTTTTACCATACGGTGATTTAAAAGTTAACTTTGAAAACTTCACAGAAATACCTCTAATTACTTCACTAAGTGAAATTGGTGGCGTTCCAGCAGATATTACAGAAGATAAAGATAAAATTATTGCATATATGAAAGAAAAAAATCTTGAAGTGAATGAAGCTATGAATTTAGGACAACTTCAAGGTGAGTTATTCGATGAATATGTTGAAGATAAATTAATTGACCCAACTTTTATTACTGAATACCCAGTTGAGATTTCACCATTAGCAAGAAGAAGTGATGAAAAACCTCATTTAACTGATAGGTTTGAATTATTTATAGCTGGTAAAGAAATTGCAAATGCATTCAGTGAGCTTAATGACCCAATTGATCAATTAGAAAGATTTGAAGGTCAAATGGCTGCAAAAGATAGTGGTGATGATGAAGCACATGAAATGGATGAAGATTTTGTAAATGCTTTATCTTATGGTATGGCTCCAACAGCCGGTCAAGGTATTGGTATTGATAGACTTGTAATGATGCTTACAAATCAACATTCAATTAGAGATGTATTATTATTCCCTGCAATGAAACCAATTAAACACGAAATTGATTTACATGCAGAAAACGAAGAAGAAAATTAAATTTTAAATATAAAGTAGGAGAAAGAAAATGAGTTTTTTATCAAACGCAAGATTAAAAGAAGCAGATCCAGAAATTTTTGGAATGGTTGAGAATGAGTTAGCAAGACAAACTAACCACTTAGAAATGATTGCTAGTGAGAACTTCACTAGTGCAGCTGTTATGGAAACTATGGGTTCAGTTTTTACTAATAAATATGCTGAGGGTTATCCTAATAAAAGATATTATGGTGGATGTGAATTTGCTGATCAAGCAGAGCAATTAGCTATTGATAGAGCATGTGAAATATTCGGATGTAACTTTGCAAATGTACAACCACACTCAGGTTCACAAGCTAATGGTGCAGTTTATGCAGCATTATTAAAAGCTGGTGATAAAATCTTAGGTATGGACTTATCTCATGGTGGGCACTTAACTCACGGTTCCAAACCTTCATTTTCAGGTAAGAACTATTCTGCATTTTATTATGGTGTTGAATTAGATGGTAGAATTAACTATGAAAAAGTAATGGAAATTGCTAAGGTTTGTCAACCAAAAATTATTGTTTGTGGTGCAAGTGCATATGCAAGAGAAATTGACTTTTCTAAATTTAGAGAAATTGCTGATGCAGTTGGTGCTATTTTATTTGCTGATATTGCTCATATTGCTGGATTAGTTGCTGCTGGTGAGCACATGAGTCCATTCCCTTATGCAGATGTTGTAACTACTACTACTCACAAGACTTTAAGAGGTCCAAGAGGTGGTATGATCATGACAAATGATGAAGATATTGCTAAGAAAGTAAACTCTGCTATTTTCCCAGGACTACAAGGTGGACCATTAGTTCACGTTATGGCTGCAAAAGCAGTTGCATATGGTGAAATTTTAAAACCTGAGTGGAAAACTTACGCTAAACAAGTAAAAGCAAATGCAGCTAAACTTGGAGAAGTTTTAGTGGCAAGAGGATATGATATTGTTAGTGGTGGAACAGATAATCACTTAGTATTAGTTTCATTTTTAAATAAAGAATTCTCAGGAAAAGATGCTGATGCTGCTTTAGGTAATGCTGGTATTACTGTTAATAAAAACACAGTTCCTGGTGAAACTAGAAGTCCTTTTGTAACTTCAGGTATTAGAATAGGTTCTCCTGCTTTAACTACAAGAGGTATGAAAGAAGCTGAATTCGAAATAATTGGAAATAAAATTTGTGATGTATTAGATGATATTGAAAACACTGATTTACAAGCACAAGTTAAAAAAGAATTAGAAGTATTAGCACAAGATTTTGTAATTTATACTCAATCAACTTACTAATATAAATATTAATAAAATAAACAAAAGCAATTAGTTTGCTTTTGTTTAAATTAATTTCTTTAAAAAAGATAATTATCTATCTTTTTTAAAGAAACTAAATTTAAGGATTAGTTATGGAAATCAAAGGTGAACAGTTTTTAAAGAAAGTTAAGATTAAACAAGAAAAAGAAGAACTTGAAGAAAAATTAACAGAACTTAGACAACAAGAAAACCAAGTGTTTACAAATCAAGAAGAAGTTATAAGAGATGAAACACCAATAAATGATGATAATACTAATCAAGAATTTGATTTAAACATTAGTCAAGATGCTAAAGTTGCATACGATAATATAATGCTTGAAGAAGAACCTACTCAAAATATTAATCCTGATAAAAAAAGAAACTATTTAATACTAGGCTTAGTATTAATTATTCTATTTTTAATAACTATTTTAACTTTTAGAATGATAATGGGTGATGATGAAGAGAAAAAAGACGATGGATTTACTTCAAAAAAAGTTGAAGAACAAACAAATGATCAACTAGCTTCAACAGTTGATTCAAACTTCCAAAAAATAATGAATGAAAAGAAAAAAAGAGAAGAAGAAATCAATCAAAGAAGACTAGAAGAGACTAGACTTCAAGCATCTGAACTATTAGAAGATAAAGAAGAAATTAATCCTATGAGTGATAAAGCTTTAGATGAAACAATTAATAAAGTTCAAGAAAAAGCACAGTTAAGTGAAACTCAAAGAATTATTCAAACAATTGAAGAAAAACAAGTTGCACCAAAACCAATTGTTGTAAAACAAGAACCAAAAAAAGTAGTTCCAAAACCTGCTCAAAAACCTAAAGTATCTAGTGTAAAAGAATTAGTTAATAAAGTAGATTCAAGTAAACCAAATGGTTACTTCATTCAAGTTGGAGCATTTACAAAAACTCCATCACAAAACTATATTAATAGTATAAAAAAAGCTAATTTAAAATATACAGTACATGCAGTAAATGTTAAAGGTACTATATATAATAAAGTTTTAGTTGGTCCATATTCAAGTAGAGCTCAAGCAAAACAAGACGTTGAAAACGTAAAAAGAAAACTAAAATTATCTAGTGCATTTGTACTGAAATTTTAAATTATTATTAAAGAAGTAAAATATATGAATTTTTATACAAAAGAGTTATTTTTAGACCAGTTTACACCTGTATCAATATATGAAAAAATAAAAAACTTATACCCAAAAGAAATTACATTTCTTTTTGAAAGTACTATTAATTCAAGTGATGGTAACTACTCATACATTATTATAGGTGCAAGGGAAAGAGTATGGTACAAAGATAACAAATGTTTCTATAAAAATGAAGCTCAAGAAATAAGTGAAGTTAATTCGAACCCTTTACATTTTTTAAAAGATTATTATAAAAACTTTGATCAAAAACTATATAAAGACAAAGCCTTAGAGTTAGGAATTGGTCTAGTTGATGGTTTTATTGGAAATGTTGGTTATGATATTGGAAAAGAGTTTGAACCTGTTTTAAAACCATATATGAATGACCTTGAAGATCAATTAAATATACCAGATTTAGATTTAATTAGACCAAATATAATATTAGGTTTTTCTCATAAAACTTCAAAATTAGTAATGGTAACAAGTGTTGATAAACTAAAAAATGAATTAGATTCAATTGAAAAAGAACTTTACACTCCATATACTTTCACTCCACTAAAAAAAGCTACTATTATTGATGATGGTAAATTTAACTACACAAAAGAACAATTCTTTGAAATGGTAGCTAAATCAAAAGAAATGATTAAATCAGGTGATGTATTTCAGATTTTAATGTCAAATAGATTTATTCAAAAAGCAAAAGTTGATCATGTGAGTTTTTATCGTGCTTTAAGAAGTAAAAATCCTAGTCCTTATTTATTTTTGCTTGATTATGAAGATTTCGCAATAGCAGGAAGTAGTCCTGAGGTTATGATTAGATTAGTAGATGGTCACTTACTTTTAAGACCAATTGCAGGGACAAGAAAAAGAGGTAAAACTTTAGAAAAAGATTTAGCTATGGAAGAAGAGTTAATCAATGATACTAAAGAAAGAGCAGAACATATTATGCTTGTTGATCTTGGAAGAAATGATGTGGGTAGAGTAGCTCAAGCTGGAACTGTAAAAGTTACAGATTTAATGAGAATTGAAAAATACTCACATGTTATGCATATTGTTTCAGATGTTGAAGCTGTAATTGATGATAAATATGATCAGTTTGATCTTTTTGCAGCAACTTTTACAGCTGGTACAATGACAGGTGCACCTAAAATTAGAGCTATGGAACTTATTGCACAGTTTGAAGGTATTAAAAGAAATTTCTATTCAGGAAGTATTGCTTACTTTGGATTTGATGGAAATATGGATAGTGCAATTACTATTAGAACAACAATGATAACTGATGATAAGATTATATTTCAAGCAGGAGCGGGAGTTGTAGCTGATTCAAATCCTGAAGATGAGTATCTAGAAGTTCACAATAAATTAGCAGCTAATATAGCTACACTAAAAGATTTATCTTAGTATCTAAATATTAAACATAAAATAAATTATAAAAGTAAGGAATTAATATGCTTCTAGGCGTAAATATAGACCACATAGCAGTTCTAAGAGAAGCTAGAAAAATAAATGACCCAAGTCCACTTGATGCACTAAGTATTTGTAAACTAGCCGGTGCTGATCAAATTACTATTCACCTAAGAGAAGATAGAAGACATATCCATGATGACGATGCAAAAGCTATTTGTGCTATTTCTACATTACCTGTTAACTTAGAGTGTTCTATAAATGAAGATATTATAGATATAGTTTGTGAATTAAAACCTTCAAGGGCTACCCTTGTACCTGAAAATAGAAATGAGGTTACAACAGAAGGTGGACTTGATTTAGATGGTAATTTCGAAAAAATTCAAAAAGCCATTAAAAAACTACATGAGCATGAAATAGAAGTGTCTTTATTCATTGACCCTGATAATGAAACAATAGACCTAGCTTCAAAACTAAATGCTCGATGGATAGAACTTCACACAGGAAGTTTTGCAAATATCTATGCAATGTTAAATTCAAATCTTCAAAATTCTCAACACACAATCAAAGAATTAGAATTACCAAGAAAACAATTAAATACAATGTTAGATAATTCAATTAATCAAATAAAAACTTCTGCAAACTATGCAGTTAAACAAAATTTAAAAGTAGCAGCTGGACATGGATTAAACTATCAAAATGTTACATTAATATCATCAATTAAAGAAATTATTGAATTAAATATTGGACAAAGTATTATTGCAAGATCTGTATTTACAGGATTAAAAGATGCAATAATTGAAATGAAAAACATCCTAAAATAAAGGCTTATTATGAAAGCTAAAATCGCTATAAGTGTTGGAGATTTAAATGGTATTGGTATTGAAATTGCCTTAAAAACTCACCACAAAATCTCTAAACTTTGTAAGCCTGTATATTGTATTAATAAAAAACTTCTAAATGAAGCTTCTAAACAACTAAATATAGAAATTCCTAAAGACTTTAAAACATATGAAACTAAAGGTTCTTTTAAAATTAAACCAGGAACTGTTTCTAAAAAAAGTGGAAAATTCTCATATTTATCTTTTTATGATGCAATTAAATTAGCAGATAAAAAACAAGTGGATGCAATATGTACCCTACCTATAAATAAAGAATCATGGGCAAAAGCTGATATTCATTATAAAGGTCATACAGAAGTATTAAGAAGCTATTTTGGTAAGCACGCAATTATGATGCTTGGATGTAAAAAAATGTTTGTATCACTTTTTACAGAGCATATACCATTAAAAAAAGTTGCTAAATCTATAAATGAAGAAGATTTAACAAGATTTTTACTTGATTTTCAAAATAGTGTAAATCAAGAAAATATAGCAGTACTTGCTTTAAATCCCCACGCAAGTGATAATGGAGTTTTAGGAAATGAAGAAGTTCACATTATAAAAGCTATAAAAAATGCAAATAAAGAATTAAATAAAAATGTATTTAAAGGTCCAATGGTTCCTGATACTGCTTTTTCAAAACAAAATAGAAAAAACTATAAATATTTTGTTGCAATGTACCATGACCAGGGATTAATTCCATTAAAAGCTTTATATTTTGATGAGAGTATAAATGTAAGTTTAAATCTTCCTATTATTAGAACTTCCGTTGACCATGGAACTGCTTTTAATATAGCTTATAAAAATGAACCTATAAATACTAAAAGTTATGAAAATGCAATTAAAGAAGCTGTTAGTTTAAGTAAAACAAAAAGATAATGAAAACCCTTGAAGCCTGCTATGAAATCAACTTCTCAAAAGTTAATTTCTTAGAAAGAAAACAAAGAATAACCCACACAAAAACTATTATTACAGGCCCAGCTAAAGTTGGTAAAAGCTATCTAATTTATGATTATTTATCAAACTATAAAAACGAAGAATATCTATATGTAAATATGCAGGATATTAGGAATGATATAATTGAAATACAAAATGAATTAGATACATTTTTAAGAGAAAACAAAATAAAAGTTCTTGCTTTAGATAACTTTGATTTTTCCTTTGAAGTACCATATTGTGATACTATTATTATCTCCTCAAATGATGATAGGGTTATAAAAGGCTATAAAAATATTTATTTAAAAGCTTTAGATTTTGAAGAATATTTGCTTCATGATACAAGACATCAAAATACTACAGTTAGTTTCAATAACTTTTTGAGATATGGAAATTTAGTTGAAACAGTAAACATGGATGAAAACAAAAAAATCCAAAGAACACAAGAAATTTTAACATTACAATCAAAAAATGACACTCACTTAGAGATATTAAAGATATTAATAGAAAACATCGATGAAAAAAAGTCTATTTATCAACTATTTACAACTTTAAAAACAAAAATTAAAGTATCAAAAGATACATTTTATAAATCATGTGAGCAACTAAAACAAAATAAAACAATATATTTTTTAGAAAAATATCATCAAGAAAAAGCTACAAAAAAAATATACTTATATAATCACTCTTTTTTAAATGTAATTAGTCATGAAAAAAAACTTAAAAATGAGTTTTCAAACATGATATTTTTGGAACTTATTGGTAAGTACAAGCACGTGTATTACTTAGATAATGTGGACTTTTATCTTCCAAAAGAGAGTACTGCTATTGTTGCTATCTCATTTTTTAATTCATTTTTAATGAAAAACCAAATTAAAAAAATTTATAAAACTATAAAAGAGTACCAAATAGAGAAACTTTTAGTGGTTACCATATCAAATAATGAAAAATTTAAATACAACGATATGAATATAGAAGTTTTACCCTTTTATGAATGGGCAGTTACATAAAAATAATTAAAGGAATTTTAATCAATTTTTTAGTATAATCCACAAATTATAAAGGAAGCACATATGAACAAAAGAGTACTTGTAAAGTTTTCTGGTGAAGCATTAGCTGGCGATGAGGGTTATGGAATTGACACTCAAATCTTAGATTATATTGCTGAAGAAATAAAAAGTCTAGTTGATAATGGTATTGAAGTTGGTATCGTTATTGGTGGTGGTAACATTATTAGAGGTGTATCAGCAGCAGCTGATGGTGTTATTAAAAGAACAAGTGCAGATTATATGGGTATGCTTGGAACAGTTATTAACGGTGTTGCTATGCAAGAAGCACTGGAACATAAAGGTTTAAATGCAAGACTTCAAACTGCAATTAAAATGGAACAAATAGCTGAGCCATTTATTGTAAAAAAAGCAAGAAGACACCTTGAAAAAAATAGAGTTGTAATATTTGGAGCAGGAACTGGTAATCCATATTTTACAACAGATACAGCAGCAACATTAAGAGCCACAGAAATTGGAGCTTCAATGTTAATTAAAGCAACTAAAGTTGACGGTGTATATGACAAAGACCCGATGAAATTTGATGATGCTGTTAAACTAGACACAATCTCTTATGATAGAGCTTTAGAAGATCATATCAAAGTTATGGATGATACAGCTATTGCTTTAGCAAAAGACAATAACTTACCAATCGTTGTAGCTAATATGAACGAAAAAGGTAATTTATTAGCCATTATTAATGGTGACTATACAAAATGTTCAATTGTTAAAAACTAAGGAAATAAAATGATTAGATTAGAAGAAAGAATTAGTGAAGCTTTAAAATACACAAACAATGACAGATATATCTTATCTATTGCTGTAGGTCAAAGAGCTGATGAATTAAGTAAAGGTGCTAAACCACTTTTAACTCAAAACACTCAAAATATGAAATATACAGATATCGCAATTGATGAAATTGCATCTGGTTTATTAAGAATTGATGGATTAGTAGATAAAGAATAATATTCTTTGTCTATAATCTTCTAAAAGGTATTTATGGATCCATTTATTAAAAAAATTCAGACGATAAATACTACTGAAGATGCTATAAAATTACTAAAAGAAACTACAACTCTAACTCCTAAATTAGAAGAATTAATTAACTTTACTATAAAGGCCCATGAAGGTCAGTATAGAAAAAGTGGTGAAGAATACTGTGTTCACCCTATTTTAGTTGCTAGTATTACTGCACACTTTTCAAACGAAGAAGCTATTATTGCAACTTCACTATTACATGATGTAGTTGAAGATACTCACTATGATTTAGAATATGTTATAAATAACTGGGGAGCAGACATTGCTCATATGGTTGATGGACTTACAAAAATTGTAGAAATCAGAGAACATGAACTTGTACCCTCTTCTCAAACAAGTGATAGAAAGCTTGTTTCATCTGCTTTAACTTTTAGAAAGATGCTAATTGCATCTATTGATGATGTTAGGGTTTTAATAGTTAAGCTATGTGATAGACTTCACAATATGCTAACACTAGATGCCCTATCACCTGAAAAGCAAAAAAGAATAGCAGAAGAAACACTTGTTGTATATGTTCCAATTGCCAATAGATTAGGTATATCTACCCTTAAAAATGCCCTTGAAGATTTAGCTTTTTATTATATTTATCCCCTTGAATATGAAAAAATTGATAGATTTTTAAAAGAACAACAACAAACAATAGAAGTTACTTTTAATAATTTTATATCAACTACAAAAGATCTTTTAGATAAACAAGGTTTTGATTTAAACAATATCAAAATATATTCAAGAATCAAACACCACTATTCTATTTATTTAAAAATGCAAAGAAAAGGTATCTCTATTGATGAAGTACTTGATTTATTTGCAATTAGAATTTTAGTTGATGATCCCATTGAGTGTTATAAAATCTTAGGATTTATACACTTAGAATTTAAACCTTTGATTTCTAGATTTAAAGATTATTTAGCCACTCCAAAAGAAAATGGATATCAAACTATTCATACTACTGTGTTTCACAATTCTAAAATTTATGAAATTCAAATAAGAACATTTGATATGCATAAAATTGCAGAATATGGTATTGCTGCCCATTGGAAGTACAAATCAGGCAATAACTCTTCAAATCAAAATAATAATATTAATTTAAACTGGCTAAAGTCTTTAGAATTTTCAAATGAAAATGTTGAAGAGTTTTACCAAGAAACAAAGCCCTCTTTGAAGGGGGAACAAATGACCTTGCCTGGCTTTCACAAAGGCCTCCACAGCAGAGGTCGACGTACAGCTCTTGAAAAC
>JBDNBT010000156.1:0-2529 GCA_039767755.1 Sulfurovum sp. | reverse complement strand
GTTTTGCATAGCTAGCTTGCCGAAGTTGCGAGCAAGATCTTCTTCCATCTGCTCAAAATTCTTTGAAACCATGAGTGCGTGGAGCATGTAGTAGGCAAGATCAATATCCTGAAGGGCAATATTTATAGCCGATTTTATTTAAATATCTAAATTTTACTTCATCAATGGATAAATTTAAATGTAATGCAAGATTTTTTATCTCTTGTGCATTAATCCAAATATATCCACTTTCTCCAATACAACAATTTCCTGCACATCTATTACAACCATTTGGATCAAAAGCAAAATTAAAACCCTCTTTTTTTATTAAATTATTCAATATTAACCTTTATACTATATGTTGAAGATTTTTCATATATATTTTGAACTTCTTGGGTAAAATCATTGTTATTTTCAAAAACGATTAATGGATTAAATATTTTTGTTAATGATTTTGAATTCTTTTTTGCATAAACTAAAATTAATGTTGCATCTTTTGATAATTTTGGATGAACAAATTGTAAAGCTTCCAAATTAAATTTATATTTATTTAATAGTATTAATATTTCATTTATTTGCTTTACATCATAACAAAAAAAGAATTTCCCTTCACTTGTTAAAACACTACTAACTTTATTGATAAACTGTTCTAAAGGTAAAGAGTCATTATATCTAGCTATTCTCAGATTTTCATTTTCACTTTTTATTACATCACTATGATAAAAAGGTGGATTAGATACACAAATATCAAATTTCTTATTAAATTCTACTTTCTCAAAAGAGCCTTTATATAAAGTTGACTCTAATTTATTTGTTTGTGCATTCTTAGTTGAGAAGAATTGAAACACTTCTTGTATTTCACATTGATTAAGATTTAAGTTAGTATACTCCCTAGCAAGCAACAATCCTAAAATCCCACTTCCACTTCCAATATCTAAAAGTTCACCTTTAATATTTTTATATTTTTTCAAATTTTCATAAATGAAATTATACAAGAAATGGGTATCACTATTATAACAATAGCCATTTATAGGCTGATATAAAACCAATTATATTCCTTTTTTTATTTGAATGAATTATATCTAAGTTAAATAAATTTAAGTTTTAATTTATATATTAATATATACTGTTTATTATAAACTAGTTAAATAAATTAAGTAAAATTATAGTTTAATTACCTAAATAATACAAGTTAATTTTACTTGTTGCAAAATGTAACAAGAGTAAAATTCAACAATTAAAATCCCCCAATTAAACAATCTTTAGTGCTAGTATAGGTTATTATTCAATCATAATATATTGATTTTATTCAAATATTGATATTTAAATAATTTAAGGAGAAATTATGTCTAATATGGAAGCTCCTGCAAATACTCCAGTTTGGGTTAACGAAGCTAGATGTAAAGCATGTGATAAGTGTGTGTCTGTTTGTCCAGCTGGTGTTCTAGCTATGAGACAAGAAGTTCATTCTACGTTAGGTTCAATGATTAAAGTTGTACATCCTGAAGCATGTATTGGTTGTACAGATTGCGAATTAGCATGTCCTGATTTCGCGATTTATGTTGCTGATAAAAAAGAGTTTAAATTTGCAAAACTTACAGAAGAAGCAAAAGAAAGAAAAGAAGCGGTTATAAAAAATAATTATAGAGAACTAGAGGCGTAAGGAGAATTAATGGCAAGAGAACTAATTTCAACAGGAAATGAATTAGCAGCAAAAGCTGCGCTTGACGCTGATGTTGAGTTTTTTGGTGGATATCCAATTACTCCTTCAAGTGAAATAATGCACATACTTTCATCTGCTTTACCAGCTAGAGGTCAAGCATGTATTCAAATGGAAGATGAAATTGCTGGAATTTGTACAGCAATTGGTGCAGCTATGTCTGGAAAAAGATCAATGACAGCATCATCAGGTCCTGGTATATCTTTGAAAGCAGAAAACCTAGGTGTTGGATATATTTCTGAAATACCTTTAGTAGTAGTAAATGTAATGAGAGGTGGTCCATCAACTGGTCTTCCAACAAGGGTTGCTCAAGGTGACTTATTACAAGCTAGAAACCCAACTCATGGGGATGTTAAATCGATTACTTTAGTTCCTGGTAACCTAAGAGAATGTTATACAGAAACTGTAAGAGCATTTAATTTAGCTGATAGATTTATGCAACCAGTATTCATTTTATAATATGAAACAATTGGTCACATGAGTTGAAAAGATGTAATTCCAGACTTAGAAGAAGTTCAAGCTGGTAAAATTTCAAGAAGAAAATTTACAGGTGACAAAAAAGATTACAAGCCTTATGGTGTAGGTGCTGATGAACCAGCTATCTTAAATCCAATGTTTGAAGGTTATAGATACCACTTCACTGGTCTTCACCATGGACCAACAGGACATCCAACTGAAGATGCTGAATTATGTGATGCTTTAATGAAAAGATTATTTAATAAAGTTGATGCTCACTTAGATGAATTAGAATTAAATGAAGAATATATGTTAGAAGATGCTGACATTATGATTATTGCTTATGGTTCTGTATCATTAGGTGTAACAGAAGC
>JBDNBT010000155.1:0-5699 GCA_039767755.1 Sulfurovum sp. | reverse complement strand
GTTCCAAATTCCATATCAACATGAGAATCAGTAATAACTTTTATTTTTCTATCAGTTAAGGGTAAAATAACCTCTTTACCTACAATTGAAGTATATCTTGTATCATCAGGGTGAACCATAATTGCTGTATCCCCAAAGTATGTTTCAGGTCTTGTTGTAGCAACTGTTAAGTGCCCTGAACCATCAGCAAAATGATAATTCATATGATAGAACTTACCATTAACTTCTTCATGCTCAACTTCAATATCTGAAAGTGCACCATCGTGTGTACACCAGTTAACCATATAATTATTTTGAGTAATATGCCCATCATTATATAAAGATACAAATGCTTCTTTTACGGCCTCTTTAAGACCCTCATCCATAGTAAATCTTTCTCTTTTCCAAGCAGGAGTAACACCTAATTTTCTCATTTGATGAACAATATTACCACCACTAGTCTCTTTTTGAAGCCATGCTCTTTCTAAAAACTTCTCTCGTCCTAATTCTTCTTTGGTAGTACCTTCAGCTAGTAATTGTTTTTCAACAACATTTTGAGTTGCAATACCTGCATGATCAGTACCAGGTTGCCATAATGTTTTAAAGCCATCCATTCTTTTATATCTTGTAATAATATCTTGTAATGTAAATGTTAGTGCATGACCAATGTGTAAACTTCCAGTTACATTTGGTGGTGGCATCATGATTGCAAAGTTTTTATTTTCTTCTTGAATAGACTCATTTCCGTCTACTTCAAAATATCCTCTTTCTTCGCAAATTTTATAATAGTTGTCTTCTATTTGTGATGGTTCATATTTGTTACTCATTAAATATTTCCTAATAATTTCTTTATATAGGCGCGATTATATCGAAAAAAGTATTTAGGTTTAATTAGCTTTTATTAGTCCCGCTTCTTTTAAAAATGGGCTTGCAACAAAATCTATTTTCTTGATTTTGTCATATTTTGCGTAACTTAAATAAAGTATATCTTTAGCCCTAGTAACAGCTACATAAAACAGCCGTCTTTCTTCTTCTAAACTTCCACCCTTACTCATGAGTTTTCTATTTGGAAATCTTCCATCCATTAAATCAATAACATATACTTCTTTAAACTCTAAACCTTTCGATGCATGTATAGAAAGTAAGTTTACACCCTCACCTTCACTCATTTCACCACCACCTAAAATCATTGAGTTTACAAACTTTGAAAGGTCATTGAAATTGTTAGCAAGATTTTTTAAAAGCATTGCTTTTCTATTTATTTTGGCTAGAGATTTTGCCTTTTGAACATCATTTATTTTTCCATCTTTTTGTGTAGCTCTTTTAGTTGAAAGCATATCTCTAATTTTTGAATACATCAAAGATGAAGTAATGGAAGCTATTAAAGATTTAGGGTTTTTAATTCTTTTCAAATGTTTCATTAATAAATAAAAGTCATATAAAAATTTTGCACCATCAACTGATAATTTTGGATGTTTTAGAATGGGATTTGATAAGAATCCTTCTTCAAAGTTACAATCTTTATACTTTGATATAGAACCTAATTCCAAGAAGTCATCAAATAATCCTAATTGAACACTTTTAGTTCTTTTACTTTCATATGGATTTTTTATACTGTGATCAGGATTATATAAACCCTCAAGTAAATCTCCATGTCCAAGTTTTATTAGAGCATCAAAAAGATCTTTTGCTATTGCTTTTCCTATACCTTTTCCATGTTCAACAATATGAATAAATGCCATCATGTCATTGTGTGAAAGCTGCATAACCATAATATCAAGTACAAATTTAACCTCAACAGAATCAAAAAAACTCATACCACCTTTTCTTTTAGCAGGGATATTATATTCACGTAAATTAGCTTCAATTCCATCAGCACTTGAATTGTTTCTATAAATGATTGCCATATCACTGTGGGGAGTAGTTGATTTTGAAATTAAATCAGAAATATAATGATATTGAGAAAAAAGTTCATTAAACTCTAAAAGTTTTGGTTTATATTCAAGTTCAGGTCTTACAACCTCAAGTTTTTTTTCATATACCCTTTCATTATGCTCAATTACTTTAGTAGCTAAGTCTAATATGGGTCTAGTTGATCTATAGTTTTTTCTTAAAGTAAATACATTAGAAGTATTATATCTAGTTGCAAAAGTTGAAATAATTGATATATCAGAACCATTAAAAGCATATATACTTTGATCATAATCACCAACACAAAATAAAGATTCAGGTTTAAAAGCATCAAGAAGTCTACCTTGTAAAGGATTTGTATCTTGATATTCATCTACAAGTATTTCCTTAAATCTGAACTCTGTTTCTTGTAATGTTTGAAGCATTAGAGTTAGTAAATCATCAAAGTTTACATATCCATACTTTGTTTTTAATTCATTAAATTCATCCACAACATCTTCATAAATAAGTGTATAAAGTTCATGTACAGGTGATTTTTCTTTTATCCACTCACCAAATGCTTCACCATTATTAGAGTTTAGATATAAAGAATATAAATCATATAAATATCCACCATCATAAGGTGAAGCTTCATCTGTTCTTTCTTGAAAAACTCTTTTTTCATATACAGATTTAAAAAGTGTTTTTAGTTCATTGGGTTGTTTTAAAGAAATACTTTTTTTAAGTTGTTTTAAAAGCTTATATGAAACAGAGTGAAAAGTCCCAGCCATAATTGAAGCAGCCACATCTTTATCAAAGATTTTTGCTACCCTTTGTACCATTTCAGCTGCTGCTTTATTTGTAAAAGTAAGTAATAATATTTCATTGGGTTGTACACCTTTATTAATAAGGTTTGCTATTCTTCCTACAATAGTAGAAGTCTTTCCCGTACCTGCACTAGCAATAACTAAGTTATATCCAGCTTCACATGTTGCAGCACTTAATTGTTCGGAATTTAGGTTTGATAATGGCATATTATTTGAAGGCTTGTGTTTTTAAAATCATTTTGGAATAGTATCATAAGAAGTTTAAATTATGGGTATGAAAAGACATTTAGTTATGGTGAAATAATCATATTTATATCCCCATAACTTTTACTTGTTTTAATGAATCTTGTGCTATTTTAGTTATTTCACTAAACTTTTTTTCATTTAATAAAGTAGCATTAGCTAACCAACTACCACCCACACAAAGTACATTATCTAAAGCTAAAAAATCATTCATGTTATTTAAGTTAATTCCACCTGTAGGGCAAAATTTAATATCACCAAATGGACCTGCAAAGGCTTTTAACATAGGAACTCCACCAACTAAAGAAGCAGGAAAAAGTTTACAATTTAAAAGACCATGTTCTTTTGCAATCATAACTTCAGACGCACTTGAAACACCTGGAATAAATGGTATGTCATATTTTTTATATTCAGCAATTAAAGATGGTGAAATACCAGGAGAAAAAGCAAATTTAGCTCCACTATTTACAGAGTTTCTATAATCTTCAGGGGTACATACAGTTCCACTTCCAACATAAATTTCAGGTAACTCTTTAGCTATTTTTTCAATTGCTTTTAAACCATCAGCTGTTCTAAGTGTAATTTCCATAATTGAAATTCCACCTTCATGTAAAGCTTTTGCTAAATCTAAAGCTTTAGATGCATCATCTACAACTATTACAGGAACGATTGGAGATACACCCATTACATCATTTGCAGTTAATTTCATCTTCTTATCCTTCTATATAGTTTTTAAATATTGTTGCACCATCTTCTGCATTACTAACATCATCTCTAATTGATTTAAATAAGAATCTTCCGTATGTTAAATCTTTATTTTCAAAGTTTTTATTTTTATTTACCCTTTGAATTAATTCTTCAGCTGATACTTCAAGTGATAATTTTCCATTTTTAACATCTAGACAAATCATATCACCATCTAAAATATTGTTGATTTTTCCACCTTGTGCTGCTTCTCCCACTAAATGAATAGCACTAGGTACCTTTCCAGATGCCCCTGACATTCTTCCATCTGTTACAATAGCAACCTTATGGCCCATATTTTGAATTAATCCCATAATAGGAAGTAAGCCATGAAGCTCAGGCATACCATTTGCTTTAGGACCTTGAAACTTTACTACAGCAATAAAATCTTTATTTAATTTTCCATCTCTAAAGGCTTGCTTTAACTCTTCTTGAGAACTAAACACCATAGCAGGAGCTTTTACATATAACTGTTCATCTTTTAAAGCAGAAGTCTTAATAACAGATCTACCAATATTTCCAGTTAAAAGTTTTAACCCACCCTCTTTTGAATATGGTTCTTTAATTGAAGCTACAACTTCTGTATTTCTTGAAACATTACAGTTTTCTTCAAATACTAACTCACCGTTTTCAAGTTTTGGTTCAACCCTGTAAGCATCAAGTCCAACACCCATAATAGTTTTAACATCATTATGAACTAATCCAGCATTTAATAACTCACTAATAACTACACCCATACCACCAGCTTCTCTAAAGTGGTTTACATCTAAACTTCCATTTGGATACATTTTACAAATAAGTGGAGTTACCTTTGAAATAGCATCGAAATCATCCCATGTTAAAGTAATTCCAGCGACTTTTGCCACTGCAATTAAATGAATAGTATGATTTGTAGATCCACCTGTTGCCATTAATCCAACAATAGCATTTACAAAACTCTTTTCATCTAAAATCTCTGCTAAAGTATGACCATTTGTTCTAACTAGATCTAAGACTTTTCTAGTAGCTAATTTTGTTAATTCTTCCCTTAGTGGTGTGTTTGCATTTACAAAAGATGCATTTGGAAGTTGTAAACCCATCATTTCAAGTAACATTTGATTTGAGTTTGCTGTACCAAAGAATGTACAAGTACCACATCCATGATATGATTTTGATTCAACTTTTAATAATTCTGTTTTATCAATTTCACCCTTTGCATACTCTTCTCTTTTTTTAGCTTTTTCAGAGTTCGATATTCCAGAAGTCATAGGTCCACTTGGAATAAATATAGCAGGTAAATGTCCAAAACTTAAGGCACCCATTAATAGTCCAGGTACAATTTTGTCACATACACCTAAAAATACATTTCCGTCATATACATTATGTGAAAGTCCAACTGCAGTTCCCATTGCAATATTATCCCTTGAAAAAAGGCTTAATTCCATTCCTTCTTTTCCTTGAGTAACACCATCACACATAGCAGGAACACCACCAGCAACTTGTGCAGTTGCATTGTTTTTAAGTAGTTCTTCTTTTATGATTTTTGGGTAAGTTTTGTATGGTTCGTGGGCAGATAACATATCATTATATGCAGTTATAATTCCAATATTTGGGATTTCCATATTAGTTAAAAGCTCTTTTTCATCTTTGTTCATAGGAGCTATTGTATGAGCAAGGTTACTACAATCCATTCTTTGTTTACTAGTACCATCACCTTTTGATTTTTCAATCATTTCTAAATAAATCGCTCTATTTTCCTTAGATCTGTTAATAATATTTTGAGTGACTTCTTGGATAACTTTATTCATTGTAAAAAACCTTTACTTGTTTTATTTTGTTGTTTAAAACTGCAGCTATTGGACATTTTATAAAGTCTTCTTCAACAATAGCTTTATCATATACTTCTTTTTTATCTTTACCTTGAAAATGTAAATAAATATTTTGAGCTTTTAAAATAGCACTTAATGTCAAACTCATTCTTGTATGCTTAGCATCATTTGGAGTCATACTAATACAATAGTTTTCATTTGCAGGATT
>JBDNBT010000154.1:0-3692 GCA_039767755.1 Sulfurovum sp. | reverse complement strand
GCTTTATTAGATTTATCTCATCCCCACCTCTTGGACCATGCTCAACTAACCATAGGTTTGATGTTTTTTTATCATAAAATATCCCTTGAGCGTTTCTGTGTCCATAAGAATATATTTCATCTAAAACTTTTTTGTCATTTATGTATGGATTATTTAAAGGAATAGTTCCATTTATATTTAATCTCATAACACTTCCGTTGTGATTTGATAAGTCCTGAGAACTATTTCTAACTCCCCTATCACCTAAAGTAAAATATATATACTTTTCACTAAAAGTAATTCTACTTCCAAAATGATAGTTTTTACTTGTACCTGATTTAGTAACTAATATATCTTCAAAATCTTTTAAACTATTATTTAAATATTTTGCCTTAGCTAAAGCTGTATAACACACATCATTAATACTTTTTACATAAGTAAAAAAGATAGTATTATCTTCACTGAAATAAGGTGATACCTTAACATCTAATAATCCACCTTGAGATCTATTATGCACATCTAGCTCTAAAAGTTTATAAACTTTTTTATTTTTAATGTTTATTTTGTAAATTGATCCATTCTTTTCATTTATTATAATATTGTCTTTATCAATGAAGTCAAAACCCCATATTATGTTAAAACCAGAAGTAATTTTTTTTATATTGTAGTCACTTGCATGTGCATTAAATACGCCTAAAAATATAATTATTAAAATTTTTAACATTCTATACTCCTAAAGAAATATTATAACTATAATTACTAAAGTTTTTCCATAAAAATTTTATTATAAGTAATTCTTATTAAACTTAAATTAAGTTTAGTTATATAATAATTCAAAATATAAAGAATAAAGGTAAGTATTATGAATATCTTTGATAAAGTAAGAAAATTTTGTAGACCATTTAGAATTTTAATTGGATTAGTTTTAATTGGTATAGGAATCTATACAGGAATCTTATGGTTTTATTTGGGTGTAATTCCATTAATTGCTGGATTAGTTGACTTTTGTCCATTATGTATTTTTTCAAAAAAATGTACACCAAAAAACTTATAACAATAGTAAGTTTTAAATACATAAAAAAAGGGGAAGAAGTAAATTAAAACTTCTTCCCCTTTTTAGTTTAATAACCTAGAATAATTAGCTTAATTCAACTCCACATTTATCACAAGACTTTCTAAACCATCCTCTACCAGGATATTTTCCACACTTTGGACATTTCCAAAACAAGAAAACAAATCCCATATAGATTACAAATCCTGCTATTGAAGCATTAAACCAGAAATCTTGACCAAAACCAAAAACTTCTTCTTTTTCTTTTACAGTCATAACAATATTAGGTGTTAGTAATAAAAAGAATATTCCAGCTGTTATTTGTGCCATTTTAATAATCTTGGCAAACTCTTTCTTTATCTCATCACTATTCATTTTACTCCTTTAAGTAGTGAAATCATACAAAAACTTTTTAATATAACTAATTAAAGAATTTATTAAATTCATTTACAACTTCAGATGGTGATTCTTCTGCTAAAAAATGCCCACAATCTAAAGTTTTTCCTTGAATATTTGAAGCATATTTACTCCACACATCAAGTAAGTCATAGGTTTTATTTATAAAACCTTTTTCTCCCCATAAAATCAATAATGGCATATCTATTTTAATATTTTCATCTAACTCATCGTGTTGCATATCAATAGTAGCTGCAGCCCTATAGTCTTCACAAGAAGAATGAACGGCTTCAGGTTTAGAAAAACATCTAATATACTCATCAACTGCTTCTTTTTCAAATACAGAGGTATCAGCACTCCATCTAAATAACTTTTCCATTAAGTAATACTTAGGATTGCTTCCTATAAGTGTTTCAGGTAAATTATTTGGTTGAGTCAAAAAGAACCAATGGTAATATCCAGTTGCAAACTCTTGATTAGTATTTTTAAACATATGATATGTAGGAGCAATATCCATAATACAAGCTTTTTCAATCATGCTTGAATAATCTTTGCACATTCTATGTAATACCCTAGCACCCCTATCATGTCCTGCAGCATAAAACTTATCATAACCTAAGCTTTTCATAATACCAATCATATCTTCTGACATATTTTTTTTAGAGTATGTTTCATGTGTATCATCACCATTTGGTTTTGAACTATCTCCATATCCTCTTAGATCAGGACAAATAATATGATAATTGTGATTAAGTTCATTAGCTATATGATGCCACATTACATGGGTTTGAGGATATCCATGGATTAATAACAATGGTTTTTTACCATAGTTATCGTTATGTCTGAAATTAATAGTTATATTCTTTTCAGATTGAAACTCCCCTTCAATAAAATTTCTGTCAAATAACATGATTGATACTTTTATGGTCTTATATAAGAGTAGTTCTCTTCTTGTAACTCAACAATTCTAGCAACACCAGCTTTTACTTTTTGAACACCTTCAGTTAAGTTTGGAGCTTTACCTGTTTTCTTAGTAATTTTAGCAATTGTATTACCACATGCACTAAAAGTTATATTTTGCATAGCTAAACTTTTAACTCTACTTGTTTGAGATGATTTTTCAGTCATGATACCTAATCCAGGACCATAAGCAACAATTTCAATTTCCACATTATCTAAACCATATAATTTTTGTAAATTAACTGCATTATTCAATGCGATTTTCTGAGATCTTTCATCATCTGTACTAACTTGAATAACAACTTTATGCATATCTTGTGCATAAACACTTACTGCTAAAATCAAAGAAGATACTGTTGTAGCGAATATTTTTTTCATGTTATACCTTTTATTATAAATATATTTATTATAATGAAGGATAATAGCAATAACATAGTAATTAAACTAATTTGTAAAATTCTGTTTAATGTTATTTTTTACTAACTAAAATACCGCCTAAAGTGATTAAAAGTATTCCAATTATAGTTAGAAACCCCGGTAAAGCATCACCTAAAAGTACACCAAAACCTATCGCAAAAGGAATATTTGAGTAACTTACTATTCCTATAGTACTAGCTTTCCCAATACTATATGCCTTAGTTAAAAACCATTGTGAAGCTGTAGAAATAATAGCCATAAATATTATAAGTAGCCATACAAAAATATCACTGTGAATTTTAAACTCAACAAAAGGAGTAAATAAATATAAAGCTAAAGGAATCAAACTTCCAATACCCATAAATGAAAGCATGATTAATCTTGCATCATAAATATTCTTTATTTTTTTAATTGTAGCATAAGCTGCTGCTGCAAAAAATCCACCTAAAACCCCTAAAATATGATCAATTGAGAGTTCAATATCAAGAGGCTTAGTTACAAATACAATTCCAATAAACCCAATAAACAAAGCAAAAAATGTTTTTAAATCAATCTTTTCTTTTAATAAATAATAAGCAATAATAGTTACAAAAAATGGAGAAGTTTTATTTAAAACAACAGCTTCACCTAATGGAATAAAAGCAATTGTATAAAAAAATAATACCATAGCAGTAGCACCAAATATACCCCGTAAAAAGAGTAGATGTAATTTAGTCTTATCAACTTTTACATTAAATCTTTTGAAGCTGTAAAGGATTATTAGCATACCCAATAAATTTCTATAAAAAACAATTTGAACAGGGTCCATATAAGCAGATAAGTATTTAGCAACAGCACCATTAAGTGCACCAATTAGTGCACTAATAAGCATAAATAAAATACCTTTATC
>JBDNBT010000153.1:0-4533 GCA_039767755.1 Sulfurovum sp. | reverse complement strand
TAAAGAGATGTATCTTACAGTTAGAGCGAAAGTTTTACCAGTACCCGCACTTGCTTTTAATGCTAAATATTTTTTCATAAAAGTATCATACACAAGTTCAAGTTTAAGTTAGATAATTTTAGATATAATAGCCACTTTTAATGAAAAATAGGATTGTATATGCAAAAAAAACACCATAAAGTTCAAACCCTTCTTGATGCAATACCATACATCAAAAAATTCTACGGAAAAACTATTGTTATCAAATATGGGGGATCTGCTCAAACGTCACCTGAATTACAAGAGAAATTTGCAGAGGATATTGTTTTACTTTCACTAGTTGGAATTAAACCTATTATTGTACATGGTGGTGGTGCTAGAATTACAGAACTACTTACTAAACTTGAGATTGAATCTAAATTTGTTGATGGTCACAGAGTTACTTGTAAAGATAGTATGAGAGTAGTTGAGATGGTACTAAGTGGAGAAATAAATAAAAACATAACTTCACTTTTAAATCACCATGGTGCAAAAGCTATTGGAATATCAGGAAAAGATTCTTCAATAATAAACGCTACTCCAAAAGAAGATGGAAAATTTGGATACACAGGTGTTATTACAAAAGTTGATGGACCAATGATTTTAAATCTTATTAAAGAAGGATTTATACCAGTTATTGCTCCAATAGCAGATGGTGCAGAACCAAATCATCCAGGATTTAACATAAATGCAGATGTTGCAGCTTCTAAAGTAGCTCAAGCTGTTGGAGCTCAAAAAGTACTGTTTTTAACTGATACTGTAGGAGTTTTAGGAAAAGATGGGGCACTTTTAAATTCTTTAGATAAAAAAGATGTGGAAGACTACAAAAATGATGGAACAATTGCAGGTGGTATGATTCCTAAAGTTGATTCATGTGTAGATGCTATTTATAATGGCGTAAATAAAGCACATATTATAGATGGTAGAGTTGAACATTCTATTTTACTTGAGTTATTTACAAGTGATGGAATTGGTACACAATTTGTAAGAAAAGACAATCCGAATAATGGAATAGATTTAGAGAAACTAATAAACGAGTAAGGGAAACTATATAATGAATTTTATAGAAACAAGAGGAAACGATGGTGCAATGCCAAAGGAAGTTACTTTTAGTGAAGCTATTTTAAATCCTAGTGCTTCATTTGGAGGATTATATGTTCCCAAGGAACTTCCAAAATTAGAGGATAACTTTTTACAAAACCATTTAAATAGTTCTTATAAAGAATTAGCCTTTGATATTTTAAAAGCTTTTGAAATTGATATTGATGAAACAGAAATAAATAAAGCACTATCTTTATATGATAATTTTGATGATCCATCAAACCCATGTCCAGTTGTAAAGGTTAGAGATGATTTATTTGTTCATGAACAATATCATGGCCCAACTAGAGCATTTAAAGATATGGCACTACAACCATTTGGTTCTATTTTAAGCTCAATTGCTAAAGCTAAAAATGAAAAATACCTTATCTTAGCAGCAACATCAGGTGATACAGGACCAGCAGCTCTAAATACTTTTAAAAATAAAGAAAATATTCAAGTCGCTTGTATGTATCCAGATGGTGGAACAAGTGATGTTCAAAGACTTCAAATGGTTTGTGAAGATGGAGAAAATTTAAAAGTAATCGGTATTAAAGGTAATTTTGATGATGCACAAAGTGCATTAAAAAGATTATTAGCTAGCGATACATTTAAACAAGAGTTAAAAAATGATGGTATTAAGTTAAGTGCAGCAAACTCAGTTAACTTTGGAAGAATAATTTTCCAAATAATCTATCACTTTTGGTCATACATTCAACTTCTTAAACAAGAAGAAATTACTTTTGGTGAAAAGATTTATTTAGTAGTACCATCTGGAAACTTTGGAAATGTTTTAGGTGGATATTATGCACTTAAAATGGGTGTACCTATTGAAAAGTTATTGGTTGCATCAAATGAGAATAAAGTACTTGTAGAGTGGATAAATACAGGTATTTATGATATTAGAGATAAAGATTTAAAATTAACAAAATCACCTGCTATGGATATCTTAAAATCTTCAAATATAGAAAGAGTAATTCACGCTTTATATGGTTCAAAAAGAACTAAAGAGATGATGGATGATTTAAATCATAATAATATATTTAAAATGACAAAAGAAGAAACAGCTGAACTTCAAAAATACTTTGCAGCTGTAAACTCAGATGATGAATATGGTCAAGAGACTATTAGCACATTTATGGATGAGGGCTATTTAATGGATCCACATACAGCAACTTGTATTAAAGCTTATGAAGATTTAAAGACTGAAAATATTAAAACAGTTATCTATTCAACAGCCGAATGGACTAAGTTTTCTCCAACAGTTTTAAGTGCTATAAATGAACATAAAAATATAATTTCTGATAAAGAAGCTTTAAGTATTATAAGTAAAGACTATAATAAACCACTACCTAACATGATAGAAGAACTATTCAAAAAAGACGTTAAACACGAATCCGTGATCAATAAAGAAGATATTGAGTCTGAAATTACTAAATTCATTAGAGAAGTATAAGCTTCTCTAATAATACTCTTATTAATATAACCTTTTAATATAAAACTGTGTAAATTATTCACATCACCTGCTATTTTATTGCTATTTATTAATTATTCGTTTACCATTTAAGATAAAAAATATATAATCAATAGATTAAACTACAAAAAAGGAAGCCGAATGTCTAACGAAACTAATAGACGTGATTTTCTAGGATATACATTTGCTGCAGTAGCTGCAGTAGGTGGTGCTGCATCTTTAGTAGGCATGAAGAAAGTTTGGGATCCGTTACCTAGCGTATTAGCTGGTGGATTTACTAAATTTGATTTAAGCACACTAAAAGCAGGAACTCCTGAGGTTATCACTTGGAGAGGTAAGCCTATCTTTGTTCTTAAAAAAACAACAGATATGGAAACAAGTGAGAGAGATTTAGTAATTGGTGAAGATAGATTCACTGTTGTTATTGGACTATGTACACACTTAGGTTGTATTCCTGCATGGAAGAAATCTATGTGGAAATGTGCATGTCATGGTGGAGAATTTACTTCTTCTGCTAAGAATGTGTTTGGACCTCCTCCAAGACCATTAGACTTAGCTCCATTTAGCGTTTCTGGAACAACTATCACTTTAGGTGAAGATGGTCCTGAATATCAAAAAATGCTAACAGCAGTGGTATAAGGAAACAGCTATGGCAAAATTAGAAAAAGCAAACTCAGTAGGTGAGTGGTTAGACCAAAGACTTAATACAACTATGCTAGGAAAAGTTTTAATGACTGAGTACTGGGTTCCAAAAGATATTAACTTCTTATGGGCAATGGGTGTATTATTAGCAACTACATTTGGTATTCTTGTAATTTCTGGATTATTCTTAATGATGTACTACAAACCAGATATTAATTTAGCATTTGACTCTGTTAACTACACTATTATGCAAGAAGTTGCATTAGGTTGGTTATTTAGACACATGCATGGTGTAGCAGCATCTGTTATCTTCTTGATTATTTATATTCACATGTTTACAGGTATCTATTATGGTTCTTATAAACAAGGTAGAGAAATGATCTGGATTTCAGGTATGTTATTATTCGTTACTTTCTCAGCTGGTGGATTCTCAGGGTATATGTTACCATGGGGACAAATGTCATATTGGGCTGCAATGGTTATTACAAACCTATTTGGTGGAGTTCCTGTAATTGGTGATGCACTTGTTATTTGGATTAGAGGTGACTTTAATGTTGCTGATGCTACATTAACTAGATTCTTTATGTTACACGTATTCTTATTACCTGTAGCAATTATGGGTATTATTGGATTACACTTTTATACATTAAGAATTCCTCACGTAAACAACCAAGAAGCTGAAGATATTGATTATGATGCTGAAGCTGAAAAATATTTATCAGGTAACAAAAAAGAATCAAAAGTTATTCCTTTCTGGCCAATCTTTATATCTAAAGATTTTGCTGTATTAGGTATATTCTTATTATTCTACTTCTATTTAGTGTTCTTCCACTATAACTTTGCAATGGACCCTGTTAACTTTGATCCAGCTGATCCAATGGTAACTCCAGCGCATATTTATCCTGAGTGGTATTTCCTATGGTCTTATGAGGTATTAAGAGGATTCTTCTTTGATATTGGACCTTTTAAAGCATTTGATATTGGATTAATTGCATTTGCATTCGCCAATGCTATTTTCTTTGTATTACCATGGTTAGATAGAGACCCTGCTATATTACCAGCGCATAGAAGACCTAAGTTCTTCATTTGGTTCTGGATATTAATGGTTGACTTAATTGTGTTAACTATTTGGGGAAAATTACCTCCAACAGGTATTAATGCATGGATTGGATTTGCATCATCTATGGTATTTATAATGTTATTCGTATTATTACCATTTGTGACTAAATCTGATGCTAAGAAAAGAGGAGACGCATAATGAGAGAATTAAAAATACTTGCAGTAGTACTAGCATTTACTCTAGTAACATACTGGGGAGT
>JBDNBT010000152.1:0-15367 GCA_039767755.1 Sulfurovum sp. | reverse complement strand
CTGGATATACTTCTCTACACTTATTTACAAGTTTAGATAAAAATAGTTTCATAACTAATACATCACCAATTGCATCATGTGCTTTAATGGTTATATTAAGTTTATTAGCTTCTTCTTGTTCTGTTTCATATAGTTTTAGTGCATATCTTAAATATTGAAGTCTGTGGTACGGTAAATCACTGTATAAGTGCTTAGCACATCTCAAAGTATCTATTATTTGAAGTTGATTTACAAATCCTTCTTTTTCAATCATTCCTAAATCAAATTTAATATTGTGAGCAATCAAAAAGTTTTCACTTGAGTTTAATTCTGTAACTCTTTTATAAAAGTTCGTATCAGTTGCTAATGGTTTACCTTCAAGTAAATCAGGTGTTATGTTATGTACTTCCATAGCTTCAATTTTAATATTTACATCACTTGAGCATAATTCATCATATGATTCTAAATTTCCTTGATGATCAAAAATCATAGCTCCAAATTGAATAATTCTATCTTCAGTGCTTCCACCTGTAGTTTCAGTATCAAATAGTATATAGTGCGGCATTGTGTTTAAAATCCTTTTTAAATTTATATTATTAGCATTCCATCACCATAAGAATAAAATCTATATTTCTCTTTGATGGCAGTTTCATATACGTTAAGTGTTTTTTCTAAACCTAAAAATGAAGCAATAAGCATAATTAGTGTTGATTTTGGTAAGTGAAAATTTGTTAATAAATAATCCACAACAATAGGTTTATTTGCAGGATTTAAAAACAAGTCACATTCACCTTGTATTTTATTTGTTCTTGCATAATATTCTAATGTTCTAGTAACAGTTGTACCAACTGCTAATCTTTTTGTAGCTTTGTCAATGGCAGTTTTTGCATTTCTTCCTATTTCAAAATATTCACTGTGCATAGGGTGCTCTAATATATCTTCTGCATCAACAGGTTTAAAAGTACCAGCTCCTACATGTAGTGTAAGATAGTTTACATCAAATTTATCATTTATTTTTTGAAGTAATTCATCTGTAAAATGTAATGATGCAGTTGGTGCTGCGACTGCTCCATAGTTTTTTGCAAATAGTGTTTGATAATCTTCTTCATCTTGTTTTTCATCATCTCTATTCATGTATGGAGGTAGTGGTAAATGTCCAATTTTATTTAGAGTTTCTACTAATTCTAAAAAATCAATTTTTTCATCATTTTTTGTAAAGCTAACTACTCTAGAGCCATCATCATTTAGTTCAAGTACTTTTGCTTTAAGACTTTCATCAAATTGTAAAGTATTACCAACTAAAACTTTACCCCTAATCATTACTAAATATCTATCCATAAATAATGGTTTATTTAAAAGTAATTCTATTTTTCCACCAGATTCTTTTTTTCCAAAAATTCTTGCTTTAATAACTTTAGTGTCATTTAAAAAAACGGATGCATCATCAGGAATAAAATCCATAAGATGCTTAAAAGTAGTGTGGGTAATAGTATCTTTTTGTCTGTTATAAACCAAGAGTCTTGCACTATCAGCAGGAGATGCTGGATGAGTGGCTATTTGCTTTTTAGGTAATTCGTAGTCGTAACTTGAAGTCTTTAAAGGATCTAACAATATTAATCCTCCTCTATATCTTCATAAGTTTCTTTTGCAGCAGGATTAACTATTTTTGCAATATAAATAGATACACCATATAACAAGATTAATGGACCAGCCATCAAAAACTGAGTAATAATATCAGGTGGTGTTAAAAGTGCAGAAAGTAAAAATATAATTACAATAGCATATTTAAAAAAATCTTTTAAGGTTCTATCATCAACTAAACCAATAGATGCTAAAAAGAATGTTAAAACAGGTAATTCAAATGCTACACCAAATCCGAATAGTAATTTTGTAAAGAATGATACATATTTACCAATACTAGGTAAAACAGTTACAACAGCCGAACCAAAATTAACTAAGAATTCAAAACCAAATGGTACAACTACCCAATAAGCAAATGAAGCACCAATTAAAAACATCATAGTTGCTGAAAAAACGAATGGCAATACTAGTTTTTTTTCATGTTCATATAATCCAGGTGCTAAGAACAACCATAATTGCCAAAATATAATTGGTAATGAAATTAAAAATGCACTAAAAAATGATACTTTTAAAGCAGTGAAGAATGTCTCTTGTACTTCAACAGCAACCATTTGAGAATTTGGTGGAAGTACTGCTTCAACTGGTACCATCATCCATTGTAATATAGGTTCATAAAATGCAAAACATGCAAAGAATGAAATGAATAATGACAAACTTGCAATTACTAATCTTTTTCTAAGATCAGCTATATGTGGTTTTAAATCTTCAAACATTAAAGATTATCCTCTTTCTTAGCTTTTTTTTCTTCAAATTCAATAATGTTATCAACACTATCTTCAATTTTGTTTTCTACAATTTGTGCTTCTTGAACTACATCATCAGAAGCTTTTTGTTTTTTTGTTTTCTTTTCTTTTTTTGTATCTAAGGCGTAATCACCGTTGATAACTTGATCTAAGTTTAGGTCATCTAAACCTGAACTTTTTTTGGCGTCTTCTTTTGTTTGCTCTAATTGAGCTTTTAAACTATCTAATTCTGATTTCATATCACTTAGATTCAGTTCTTTGTCTAATGTTTGTTTTGCATCACTTACACCAGATTTAAACTTACCTACAAACTTAGCTATTTCTACCATTGCTGTGGGTAGTTTTTCAGGTCCGAGTGCAATAATTGCTACTATTGCTATTAAAAAAATTTCAAAAAAGCCCATTCCAAACATTTAAAACTCCATTAATTATCTAAAGGTGAGATTTTACCCAATTTTTGTTAAAATTTGCCAAATAAAAGATTACGGGATTTAATAATGAAAATATTAGTTTTATTAGTTGTAGTATTAGTGCTATTTATTATTGGTAGAAGTTATAAAACAGAAAAGTTCAGAAATATTAACTTAAAGCAGAAAGAGAGATTTAATGGTGATTTATTAAATCATGAAGCAGGTTTACTTGTAGCTCTTATGGCAAAAGTAGCTAAAGCAGATGGTCGAGTATGCGAGCTAGAAGCTGAAATTTTAAAGCATACATTTAATGATATATCTAACCACTTTGAAAATAAAGAGGAAATAAGAGACAAATTAAAAAGTTTATATACAGAAGAAAAGAAAAGTTTTGAAAATACTTTACAAATATGTGAAAGATTACTTACTTTAACTAAATTTGATTATGCTAAAAGATTAAAGATTATGGAGTATCTATTAAATTTAGCATTTATTGATAAAAGTTTTAGTGATGCAGAAAGAATGATCACCGAAGATATTGCAAATTCTTTAAAAATTAAAGCAACAGATTTTGAAAACATAGTTAATAATTTTACAGCTTTCTATGCAAATGCTGCTCAAAATCACAGCATGAATTTAGAAAATGCGTATGAGATTTTAGAAGCTAATAAAAATGATGATAATATTACTTTAAAAAAGAAATATAGAATATTAGTAAAAAAATATCACCCTGATATTATTGCTGGGAAAGGTGCTGCTCAAAATATTATTGATGAAGCTACGAAAAAACTTCAAGAAATAAATGAAGCTTATGAACTTATCAAAAAAGATAGAGGAATATAGTTTGTTTGGGTTTGAAGATAATTATGAAGTTTGTAATTGTAAAAAAATTACTTTGGGTCATTTAAAAAATGCTATTTTGATAAAAAAGGCGCAAAACCTTAGTGATATTCAAGAATTTACTACAGCTGGTACGGAATGCAGACATTGTATTTTTCCTGAAGGTGATTTTGGTAAAATTAAGAAAAAAATATATTGTAAAGACATTTTAAAAGAATTAAAAAAGGATTAAAGTTTATGGCTAGAAACTTTCAAAACTCTCATATTGTATGTACATGTAAAAATGTCATTTTGGGAGAAATTATATACGCAATCAAAGAAAAAAATGTAAGAACATTAGAAGGTTTAGCAGAATTAACAGATGCAGGTTCATGTTGTGGATCTTGTGTAAATGCCCAAAGTGATATTGGAGCAGAGAAGATGGATCTGTATTTAGAAGAAATTTTAGATAAGTTTAATGGAAAATAACCTTGGATAAAATAGAACTTATAGAAGATATAAAAAATATAATAAAAATCAATCCTGAAGAAACAATTGAAATCAATCCTAATTACTTAAATTATTTTGAAATAGATGAATTAGTTCAAATTAAAAAGAAACTTTTGTATAAAAGAGATAACTTTCAAGAAGAAAATGCTGAATTTTTAGAAGATATTTATAAAAAAACAAAAAAAGATTAGGTACAATATCCATTATGTAAGGATGGATATTATGATTAACTGGCAAAATATAAAAGAACAATTAATTTATTTTTTACAAGATGAAGTTAAGAAAGCTGGCTTAGATAAAGTAACAGTTGGCTTATCTGGTGGTCTTGACTCAGCAGTAGTTACAGTTTTATGTAAAGAAGCATTCAAAGATAATTTAAACTGTGTTTTAATGCCCTCACAGTTTTCATCAAAACAAAGTAGTATAGATGCTATTGAACTATGTAAAAAATTTGATATAAAATATGAAACTATATCAATTGCTCCTATGGTAGAAGCTTTCATACCAAATATGCAAGATGATAAACTTAGAATTGGTAACTTTAGTGCAAGAATGAGAATGTCTACACTATATGATGTTTCAGCTAGAGAAAAGTCTTTAGTTGTTGGAACTTCAAACAAAAGTGAAATTCTTCTTGGATATGGAACTATGTATGGCGATACAGCTTGTGCAATTAATCCAATAGGTCAAATGTATAAAAGTGATGAATTTGAATTTGCTAAGTTTTTAGGCGTAACAGATTCAATTATAAATAAAGCACCAAGTGCTGATTTATGGGAAGGTCAAAGTGATGAAGATGAACTTGGATATTCTTATAAGCAAATGGATGAAGTTTTAAAACAATTATTTGATGAAAATAAAAGTGCTAATGACTTAATATCTAGTGGTGTTGATGAAAAGTTAGTAAATATGTGTATTAATAGATTTAAAGCAAACGAGTTTAAAGGTAAAACTCCAACAATTGCTAAAATAGAATGGAGTTAAGTTAAATAATGAAGAGAAATATTCCTATTTTTAGGGCATCTGTAGACAATGATGAACTAAATCAGCTAAAGCAAGTACTTGACTCAAAAGAGTTTTTATCTAAAGTATTAGAATTAGAAAAAAATTTAGAAGAGTTTATTGGTGCTAAATACGCAATAGCAACTGCAACATCAACAGCTGCTTTGCATCTCGCTTTAAGTGCTATAAAACTCAAAAGAGGTGACAAAATTATTATGTCTGTTAACTCTTTTGTAAATCTTCCTGAGGTTGTAAGGCACTTTGATGCTGAACCTATTTTTGTAGATATTAATACAGAAGATATGAATATTGATATTGATAAATTTGAGCAAGTATTAAAAGATAATGACTCAAAAAAATTAAGGGGTGCTATTATCACTTTTGTTGGTGGTAGAACTCCTGATTTAGATAGATTATATGATATAGTTGAGAAATATGGAATAATTTTAATTGAAGATTGTAGATCATCTTTAGGCGTAACCTATAATGGTAAAATGGTAGGAAATCTAAGAGCTGATATGACTATTTTCTCTACTAATCCATCTATTTCAAGATATGCAGTTAGTAGATCTGGTGTTATTATTACAAATAATGAAGAAATAGCTAACAAAGCAAAACTTTTAAGAACACATGCTTTAACTACTACTTACGATAGCTACGGAAACTTAGATTATGTTTATGATGTAGTTGATATAGGTCATAAATACGATTTATCCGAATTAGATGCTGCATATTCAGTTGCACAATTAAAAAAGACAAAAAGATTTGTTAAAAGAAGAAAAGAAATTGCATCTTTATATATGAAAAGATTAAATGAAGTTAAGCATATTGAGATACCACAATACACTGAAGAAAATATCTTCACACAGTTTATTATAAAAGTATCAAGAAACAGAGATGCTTTTGCAAGATCACTCAAAGAAAGAGGCGTTGCAACGGCGTTACATTATATACCATTACATTTATTGTCATATTATAAAACTAAATATTCAATAAAAATTACTGCATATCCAAATGCTTTAAATAATTATCAACAAATTCTATCATTACCTATTTATGATAGTTTAACAGATGATGAAGTTAACTATGTGTGTGATCAAATAATTGATGTAGCATCACAATGGGTATAAAATAGGTATATTAACTTTTGAATAAAAAACTTCACTTATGGATTGAAGAATATCTCTTCTTTCCCACACCCCTTCAACAACTTATATCTTTTTTAGTACTACCTTTAACTTTTATTTATATGTTATTTATCTTTATAAAAAGAGCAAAAGCAAAAGAAATAGACTTTAACATTCCTATCATTTCAGTTGGAAATATTATAGTTGGTGGTAGTGGTAAAACCCCTGTTACTATTAAACTAGCCCAAAATTATCACAAACCTTGTGTAGTTTTAAGGGGATATGCTAGGAAATCTAAAGGATTATATGTAATCTCTAATGAAGGAAAAGTTCTTGAAGATATTAGTATAAGTGGAGATGAGGCTATGCTTTTAGCTAAGTCTTTACCAAACGCAACTATTATTGTAAGTGAAGATAGAAGAAAAGCCATCGTTAAAGCAAGAGAACTTGGATGTAAAATAGTATTTTTAGATGATGGTTTTTCAAAATATGATATCAAAAAATTCAATATTCTATTAAGACCAAAAAAAGAACCTACAAATATATTTTGTCTTCCAAGTGGTGGATATAGAGAGCCTAAAGGTTTTTATATGCACGCTGATATTGAACTTAAAGAGGGTGAAGATTTCAATAGAGTAATCACTTTTAAACAAAATAATAAAGTTATTACTACTTTACCAGAAAAACTTGTGTTGCTTACAGCTATTTCAAAACCTACTAGATTGATGGAGTTTTTATCAAAAGATACTATTTTGGAAAGCTTTCCCGATCATTATGACTTTACAAATGAAGATATTAAAGCCTTAAAATCAAAATATAGTAATTATACTTTTATTACAACAGGAAAAGATTTAGTTAAACTTGATAAATATAATTTAAAAGATATTATTCTTATGGATTTAGATATTGAATTTACTAATAGTGTTGAGTTCTATATTTTAGATGAGTATTTAAAGGATTTTAACAAATAAAAGCATTAAACTTTTATTCGTTTTTTCTTATTTGTTTTCTATAATATGACTAACAAATTTACTCATATTGTCAAGTATTTTACTACCTCTTCTAAAGCCTAGTCCACATCCTTCAAAAGCAAAAAATACTCCAGCTTGATATGAATTACCTTTTTCATCCACAGGAAGTTCTACATATTCTTGATAAATAGCCTTATGACCTTCATAATCACCTGAAGTTTGCACATCTATACTTCCATCTTCATTTATGATTTTAGTATTAGCACCTTCTCTACCAAAACATCTTTTTTCAACTTGTTTTTTATTTTCTAAAGGTTCAAATGATGTTTCAAGTAATAATGGATGATTTGGATATAAATCCCATAAAACTTTCATGAAACCTTTTGATTGGAACATTAAAGTATATGCAGGGTTAAAAATTATTGCTTTTTTCTCTTTAATGATTTCTGTTAAAAGTAGGGCAAGCTCATTTTCATCAATTGCTATATCTTCCCAAGGAATTAGTTTAAACCAAAATTCAAATAATTCATCATCTTTAAATATTCCCTCGTCATTAAATTGCACTTGATCTATATATTCAAAGTCTGTATTAAATCCAGCTTCATTTGCAATGCTTTGTAAAAGCTTAGTTGTATTTATATCTTCACTTGAAGAAGAAATAGAAGAAAATAGTATTTTCCAACCTAATTCTTTATAGTATTCATCAAATTTCTCAATTTCACCATCTAAAGTAATAATTCTTTTGAAATTATCTTTTAAAGCTTCATATATATTATTAAATTGACTAGCGTCATCCATACCATTTGCTTTTAATAATGCCCATTGCACTATACAAGTCTCAAAAAGTGAAGTTGGAGTGTCTGCATTAAATTCTATTAGCTTAATAGGTTTACCATCAATTCCACCTGCTAGATCAAATCTTGAATACAAATGCCAATGCACATCATTTTCCCATGATTCCTTAATAACTTCAACTAAGTTAAAAGGAATATTCAAATCGTGGAATAAATCATTTTCAACTACATGCTCGCCAGCTTCACAAAACATATCATAAAGTTCATTTACAGCTTCATAATAGTTGTTTGCTTCTTTTTCACTAATAACTACAACTTCATCACTTATATATGATGTCTCATCACTATCTGTATGCCATGTAAAACCTATTGAGTCTAAATACTCATTAGTTAAAGGTTCAAGTTTTTCTAGTTTCATTTCTTATCCACCAAAACTTGAACTTCTAGAACCAAAACCAGAAGATGATCTAGATTTATTACTACTTCCAAAAAATCCACTTTTTTTAGATGAACTTGATGTTTTTGAAGTTGAAGCTGCTTTACTAAATGAGCTTTGACTTCTTGAATATGTTTGTGGTGATTTATAGTTTGCTTTTCTTTGATTTTGGAAGTTTTGATTATTAAATAGTTTATTTCCTAACCATGAACCTATCATAGCACCAGCAATTGATGATAATAAAATACCACCTAATCCCATTCCACCATCTGTAAGTTGAGCTGCATCTGGATTTGTTAATGGTGAAGTTCCATTATCAATCTTTCTTTCTTCTTCTTTTACAAGTGCTTGTATTTCAGCATCTGTTAAAATTCTTTCAGAACCATCTGGTTTTCTTAAAACAATTGTAGTTTTGTTTGATGGGAATTCGTCTGCAATAGTATATCCACCTTGTGGTAACTCTTCAATTACAACAAATGCACCTTGAGCTTGTGAAGCTTGAGAGAAAGCATTTGATTGACCTTGATTTTGTCCTTGCGTACCTTTGTCTTCACATCCTGTTAGACCTAAAACTAAAACAGCACCAAGTCCACCTACCATTGTATAATTTGAGATTTTTTTAAAATGTTTATTTCTATTCAAAGTTGTTCTCCTTTAAGAGTAAAAGTTCTATTTATTTTTTAATTATATTACTAAAAAATGCCTTATAAGTATAATTTTATAAGTCTATTATTAGTTTGTACTTTATTGAAGCCATATAATTCTTTAATTATTTCAAATGTTTGTTTTTGATACATAAATACATGTGTTGGGTCATTTTTATAATACCAAGATGAAAATTTTTTTGTTTGTTCATCAAATATATCTGTCATTAAATACAGTACACCATTTGGTTTTAGTAGTGATTTTAAAAGCTCAAACTCTTTTTTCGGATTATAAAAGTGTTCAATAACCTCAGAACTTGTAATATAATCATATTTTTGGGCTAAAAGTTCTTTGTTATTTTTATAGAAAATATCATAACCTAAACACTTGTAATTGTTATTATTTAATACTTTCATGATAGCTGAATCTTTACCACATCCAAAATCTAAACCTATGGAATTTTTTGGTATTTCTTTTAAAACTGCGTTTGTTATTGGAGATAAAAAATCTTGATATCTTATGTCATCTGAATTGTTTTTATGCTGATCATAAATATCTTTTTCATCTTTTCCTTGCAAGTATAATTTTGGATCTTTAAAGTATGCAAGACAACTATTACATCTATAATGGGTAGGTTTTAAAATAAGTTTTGAGTTAGAGTTACATAATGGGCATTTCATAGTATGTATAATATCCAAAATTTGCTAAGTTAAGGTAACAGATAATGTAATGTAGTTCTTTCATGATATTAAAGGAAAAAATCCAATGAAAATAAAACTCTCAAGTGTTTTTATACTTGCATTATTAACTGTAATTGCTTCATATCTTAGTTTTGATTATTTTTATGAAAAAGAAAAAAGTTGTATTTTAATTGAACATAAACAATTAGCTAAAGAAAATTTTGAAGATGTTAATAAGAACTTAACAACGAAATTAAATGAATACAAAACAATTTTAACTTCAATCTCAAACAAGAAAAATTTTACAGAATTTATAAAATACTATAACAAAAGCATTATTCCAAATAGTATAACAGATGAAAAGCTAATCGACAGTTTTGTAAATGAACTATTTTTAACAGTTGGTTTAAATAATAAAGATATTTTTCAACTAAGATACCTTGACAAAGAAGGTAATGAAGTAGTTAGGGTAGATAAAAAAGATGATAAAGTTTTTTTAATTGATAATTTACAAGATAAATCAAATAGATATTATTTTGAAGATTCAAAGGATGTTAAAAAAGGTACTTTTTGGTTGTCTAAGGTTGATTTAAATGTAGAGCAAGGACAAATTGAAGTTCCATACAAACCAACTTTAAGGGTATCAACTCCTGTATATATTCAAAACTTTTTTGAAGGGTTTTTAATTGTAAACATAAACATGAACAACATTCTTCAACTTATGATTAGTAATAGAACCTTTAAAAAAGTATTATTAGATAAAGAAAATAATATTTTAATATCAAATGATAAATACCTAAACATATGGAGTAACTACCTAAATACTGACAAATTTAAAATACAAAATAATGAAATTCTTTTATATGAAGATAATTTAAGTTTAAATAATAATGAAGGCTTAAAGCTAAAAATAATATTTAATGATATTAAAATAGCTAAAATTCTAAATGAATATAGAATTTCATTATTACTTGATATTTTATTTGTGGACATACTTATATTTATAGTCTTATTTGTGTTATTTAAAAATACTTATTTAAGTCAAGCTATTCAAAGAGCTTTAGAAAAAAGAGAGGAATTACATGAAAAAATAAACTCTTTCGCAATCATGTCAAGAACTGATTTAGATGGGAAAATAGTATATGTTACAGATCGCTTCTGTACTTTATCAGGGTACTCAAAAGAAGAACTAATAGGTAAAACTCACAGTATAGTAAATGACCCATCTATTGATGATAGTGTACACAAAGAGCTATGGGAGACTATTAAAAAAAGAAAAGTTTTTAAAAAAGATCTTCCTATCATTACTAAAAGCGGAGAAAAGAGATATTTATATATTAATATCTATCCAGAATTAGATCAGAATAACAATCTTATTGGATATCTTGCATATAGAAAAGATAACACAGCAGAAATACTTTTAAAAGAGCATAATGAAATCTTAAAAAAGAAGATTGATTCAAAAACAAAAAAATTAAAAGATACTATTTCAAAACTATCTAATCTAAATGAAGAGTTAGCATGTTCTGGTGAAGAGTTAAGGGCTCAACAAGAAGAGCTTATTGAAAAGCAAGAAAAAATCATGGAATTAAGTACAATAAAAGAGCAATTCTTATCGAATATGAGTCATGAAATTAGAACTCCATTAAACGGTATAGTAGGTATTACAGACATTATTTTAAATGACAATGAATGTCCCGATACTTTAAAAGAAAAATTAAATATTATTAAGTCTTCTTCAAGGGTTCTGACAAATGTTGTAAATGATATATTAGATTTTACAGCTTTAAAAAATGGAAAAATAAAAATATTTGAAAACAAATTTAGTTTAAAAAATCTAATTAATAATGTTGATAGTCTTATGAGACCCGAAATAGAAAGTAAAGGACTTGATTTTAGTGTTGAGCTTGACGAAAAAATTAATGATGTTTTAATAGGTGATGAATTTAGATTAAATCAAGTAATTATGAATTTTTTATCAAATGCTATGAAGTTTACTAATGATGGAAATATAAAACTACGAGTTGTAAGTGTAAGAAATGAAGAAAAATACAACAAAATTAAGTTTGTAGTTACTGATACAGGTATTGGTATGACAGAAGATATCAAAAAGAATATCTTTAAAGCCTTCACTCAAAGTGATAAATCAAACACAAGTAAGTTTAGGGGTACTGGTTTAGGTTTAACTATATGTAAAGAACTTATTGAACTTATGGGTGGAAATATATGGTTTGAGTCTAATTTAGATCGAGGAACTATGATGTTCTTTACTGTTAAATTAAACCACTCAGATGTGAAGTTTCTTGATATTGATAACTCAGATAAGCGTATTTATTTAGAAAATAAAAAGACTGCTTTACTAGTTGAAGATGATAATATAAACCAAGTTGTAGCAAAAACACTACTAAATAAAATAGGGTTTACTGTTATACTTGCAAACAACGGTTTAGAAGCTTTAGAACTATGTAAAACAAGAGATTTTGATATTATCTTTATGGATATTCAAATGTCTGTAATGAATGGCTATGATGCAACTATAAATATCAAGAAATTTAATGCATTAACACCAATTGTTGCTATAAGTGCAGGGGCACTACCAGAAGATATTTATAAGTCACATGAAGTTGGTATGGAAATGCATATTACAAAGCCTATAGTTATAAAAAATATAAACAAGGTAATTAAAAAGTATTTTAATACAAAAAAAGAAATTAAAGAAACAAATAAAAGTAGAACTATCAAGTTTCAAGATGATTCTTCACAAGAAAACAGTGAAGTTAAAATACTAAATTATAACTTACTCTTAAATACTTTAAATGATGAAGATATAGTTTTAGAGTTACTTAAATTGTTTGTGAAAAAATATGAAAACCATGAAGATGATATTAATAGTATTATAAAAAACAAAGATGAGCTTAGAGAATATATTTATAGATTAAAAGGTATAAGCGGAAATTTAAAACTAAATTCAATTTATGACTTGTGTTCATTATATTTAACTAATGAAAATAATATAGATGAAATAGTTGAGAAAATAAAAGAGAATATATTTAAAGCTATCATAGAAATAAAACAATTGTCATAAATCAAGTAGTAGATTTCTAATATCATGAAAAGCTGTGATAATACCTTTATGGTTATCACAGTAGATCTTCTTATACTTCAAATGCTCATAAAGCTCTTTATTAGATATACTTTTTTTACAAACTCTAATTAACCTACAAAGCTTCTTTATGTATATATACCCACTGTAAAGTCCTCTATAGTACTGAATATTCAGTTCATTTTCATTGTGATGCTTTATAACTATATCTATACATCTTTTTTTACAGTAGTCTGATATCTGTGTCAAATGGTGATTTTGTAAATACTTAAATTTCATAAGTATATTATATTTCAATTTGTTATTAAAAATCAATTAAATATCAATTTGAAATATAATCTGCTTTGGATATAAAAAAAGCTAAGACCCATGTCTTAGCTTTAATGATAAGTAAAACCTTTTACCTATCAGCTTTACTAGTAAGTAAAACTTTATTACATTAGTTTGTCATTAACAATATTAAGCATTAAATTCCTTCGTCATTAACACCTCCGTAAATTGTTTTTACATTCCTATTATAACAACTTTTAAATTTAAATCTAACTTAATTTATTAGAAATTATGTATTTATTTTCTTTTTTTGCTTAGAAATATCAGACATTAATAATGCTATCCACTTAGTTTGATGATTAGAATTAAATGCAATTTTTAGTGTCATTGTAATTGGAACAGCTAAGAACATCCCTACAATTCCCAATAACCAACCCCATAATATTAAAGAGAAAAAGATAACTAAAGGAGATAATCCAAGCTCTTTTCCCATAAGTTTAGGCTCAATAATATTTGAAATAGAAATATTGATAATAAAATATAAAACCATAATATAAATAGTCGTTTGCATATCTAACTCAATTAATGATAATAAAATAGCAGGAATAGCAGCCACAAGTGATCCAATAACAGGAACAAAGTTAAATAATACAGCTATAAATGCCCATAGAATAGGGTAGTCAACACCAAATGAAATAAGCATTAAACCTATAACCGCACCTGTTAAAAAGCTTGTAAAAGATTTTACTATGAAATATTTCTTAATATTATGAGAAAATAATTCAAAATGTTCAAAACTTTTTTGATTTTTACCAAACAGCATTTTTAGTTTTGTTTGAGATGATTTTGTTTCAGCTAGTATAAAAGCTACACCAATAATAACAAGTAGAAATTTACTTAAAAAAGTACCAATACTTCCAATTAAAGTAGTAGTAACTCCAAAAAATGAGCTTATCTTTAAAGTATCAAAGATAGCATTTTTATCGATTTCATATCCATATTGCGAAGCCAAAGCAACAGTAGAAATAATTAGTTTATTAAACTTCTCTTCATAGTTATCTAAGTTAGCTAGGAAGTCTTGTAATGAAAGATTGATAATATAAACTGTAAAAATAGTAACGCAAAAGAATATTGACAGTACAACCACATAAGCAATAAACCTAGGAAAACCTTTATTTTGTAATAAAGTTAATACTGTTGAAAAGATAGAACTAATAAAAATAGCCAAAAATAATATGACAACTATTTCACTTGCTACTTTAATCCCTGCTAATAAAACTATAGTACATGCTATATAAAAGAAATAATTTCTTAAATCAACACCTTGAATCATATTTTAAACCTTATATTAATTGTTTTTTTATGAACTCTAAATAATGTCCTTCTTCATCTTCAAGTTCATTATGAGTTCCTTTTTGAACTATTTCACCATCATCAAGTACATAAATCATATGTGCATTTTTTACTGTACTTAGTCTGTGTGCTATAGTAATTACTGTTTTGTTTACTAAGAACTCTTCAAGTCCTGCGTATAGTTTAGCTTCTGTGTGCACATCTAAAGCAGATGTAGACTCATCAAAAATAACAACACTAGGATTAGCGATAATCATTCTTGCTATTGAAAGTCTCTGTCTTTGTCCACCACTAAGTCTGATACCATGTTTTCCTACAATTGTATCTAATTTTTCTGGCATTTTATTAACAGTATCTTCTAGCTGAGCGACTTTTAAAGCACTGAAGATCTCTTCATCACTTATATCTTCATTTCCCATAGTGATGTTAAATCTTAGGGTGTCATTGAATAATATGGGCATTTGTAAAACTAAGAAGATATTTTCTCTTAGAGTTTTCTTATCAATATTGTCTATACTTGTATTATTATAAAAAATAGTACCAGCGTTTTTTTCATAGAATCCTGAAATCACTTGGGCTAAAGTAGTTTTACCACTACCACTTGCTCCAATTAAAGCAACCTTATCTCTATGGTTTATTTTTAGATTTATATTTGATAATGTTTTTTTATCATCATTATAAGAAAAATCAAGATTTTTTACTTCAATATCTAAGTGTTTATCTTTTAAAGATAGTTTATCATTTCCATTATTTTCTACTTTTAAGTCTAATATCTTATTTATTCTATTTATAGCAGCGTTTGCACTTGCATAAGAGTATTGAATTGTAAGAATATCTTGAACAGGTGTCATGATAAACCATATATATCCAAACATAGCAAACAT
>JBDNBT010000151.1:0-13272 GCA_039767755.1 Sulfurovum sp. | reverse complement strand
GAATAGTATGCAATGTTAAAGTTCTTAAAATCATGTTTAACTTCATAGTTATCATGAAATATTCCAAAATCAAGAATAAGTGTTTTTTCTTGTTTAAAGTTTTGCTCTTGTATTTCTTTATATATGCCAAGCTTTTTTTGTAAATGTATAATATCTTCTTGAATTTGAGGGTCTAAGTGTAGAATTCTATTTTCTAAAGATGTATGAAACTGGGCACCTGTTTCATGACTTGAAAGTTTTTGAAGCAGTTCACTTTCAATAGATTTGTTTTCTTTTATAAGGTTTGCAGCTAAGATTAAAACACTATCACCAATATAATTATACTCGTGGTTTAATGTTTCAGATGCATAATAGTAATGCTTTAAAGATTGATATTGTTTAGTATGTTCATCACTTAGGAACTCTTCAATAAATGATAATTTTTCTTGAAAGTCTGAATCATCTATTATTAGATCATCAATTGCTCTTCTAATAGAAATAGGATCAATTGTCAAGTCTTTACCAACTGTTTTAACAATATCAACTATTAAATGAGAACCTTTTACAAATACTCCATTAACAACTAAATCAAAATCAGCATTGTCTTTATATGAAAGATTTTCTTCAACGTCACAAGTTTTTAATAAATCTAATATTGTTTGTTCATTACTGATTTTAATAAAATGTTTAGTGTAATATGGTAAATAATCTGAATTTTTGTCAAATTTAAATAAAGATATTTCTAGTTTCATTTTAAAGCGCCTTATAAAATTTTTTTAATGATATTTAATGTTCACTTAAATAAGTTTAATTAAGACTATATTTAAGGAATTAAATATATTTATGTCCTATTCTGTAAACCTTTTTACATTTACACCAATATTTCTAAGTTTTCCTTCTAAATCTTCATAACCCCTATCTAAGTGATAAATTCTATGAATATCAGTTTCACCATTTGCAACAATTGCTGCTAAAACTAAAGCTGATGATGCTCTTAAGTCTGTAGCCATAACATCTGCTCCATTTAGTTTTGCATTTCCGTTAATAGTAGCTATGTTTCCATTTAATTGAATATCTGCACCCATTCTTGCTAACTCACTAACATGCATAAATCTATTTTCAAATAACCTTTCATCTATGGTACTTGTACCATTTGCTTGAGTAGCTAGTGCCATAAATTGGGCTTGCATGTCAGTTGGAAAACCTGGGTATTCACTTGTAATTATGTTTACAGGTTTTATTTCTTGTGTTGGTAGCATAGTTAATGATGTATCATCTAGTAAAATTTCAAAGTTCATTTCTTCTAATTTTGAAATTACAGCTTCTAAGTGTAATGGTACTATATTATTTATTTTTAGTTTTTTATTACAAATTGCTGCTGCACACATATATGTACCAGCTTCAATTCTATCAGGAATTACACTAAAAGCTTTCATATCTAAAAGTTTTCCTTTCGTTCCTTCAATAATGATTTTTGATGTGCCAATACCTTCAACACTTACGCCAGCATCTCTTATTATTTCACATAACTGAACGATTTCAGGCTCTTTTGCTGCATTTATAATAGTTGTTGTCCCATTTGCTAAAGCAGCAGCCATAACAACATTTTCAGTTCCACCAACTGTAACTTTATCAAATACTATTTTTGCACCTTTTAAACCATTTGGTGCAGTGGCTTTTATGTAACCATGATTTATTTCTATTACAGCACCCATCGCTTCCATAGCTTTTAAGTGTAAATCAACTGGTCTTTGACCTATGGCACAACCACCTGGAAGTGATACTTCACAGTGACCAAATCTTGATAATAGCGGTCCTAAAACAAGTATAGAAGCTCTCATAGTTTTTACAATATCATAAGTGGCTGTTGTATTATCAACATTAATTGTACTAATTTTTACTTTATCATCAATTTTAGTAAAACTACCACCTAACATATCTATTAGTTTTAAAAATGTGTTAATATCAACAACATTTGGCAGATTATTTATTTCGATTTCATTTTTTGAAAGTATTGTTGCAGCTATCAAAGGAAGTGCAGCATTTTTTGCACCAGATATTGATATTTCACCCTTAATTTCTTTGTTTCCAACTATTTTTAGATATTTCATTTTCTTCCTACACAAGTTTTTAAAAAATTAATATTATCTAAAATTTGCTTTGATAAAAACTCAATAATGTGCATTTAACGTTCATCTTAATATAATCGCAAAATTAAAAGAATATAAATAAGGTTTTTTGTGATTCAAGAGAATGTAAAAAAAGGTATGCAGTATATGATTGTAGCTTCTTTGTTGTTTGCTTTTATGGGAGCAGCTGCAAAGGGACTAAGTGAATCTATGAGTTCAATTGAAGTGGTTTTTTTTAGAAATGTATTTGGGGTTGTTTTAATACTGTTTTCAATTTATAAATCTCCATTAGTTCAACAAGGTGGAAAATTTTGGCTCTTAATATTTAGGGGAATGGCTGGGTTTATTGCTTTGTTATTTTTCTTTTATAATATTGCAAATATTTCATTGGGTGAGGCTATGACTTTCTCAAAAACTTCTACAATATTTACAGCTATTTTTGCTTATATTTTTGTTAAAGAAAAGTTAGGTTTTAAAGGTTGGCTTGGAGTATTTGTAGGTTTTGTTGGGATACTTTTTATTACTAAGTTTGATGGTTCAAGTCTTGATAAAACAGATTATTTAGGAATACTTTGTGGTGTTGGAGCAGGGTTAGCGTATACTTCTGTTCGTGAATTAAGAAAATACTATGATGCTAGAGCTATTGTGTTGTCATTTATGACAATAGGAACAATGGGTCCTCTTATTTTACTTATTATTGGTGAGTTTTATACAAATGAAAATTTAGACTTTTTGTTTGCAAAGTTTGTTATGCCACAAGCTGATGATTGGTTTTATATAGTTTTATTAGGATTATTTGCAACTTATGCACAAATTTTTATGACAAAGGCTTATTCATATGCTAAAGCTGGAATAATAGCAACAGTTTCATACAGTAATATAGCCTTTTCTATAGTATTAGGATTATTTTTGGGTGATGCATTTCCTGATATTTGGATTTGTTTCGGTATTCTTTTAATTATAACGAGTGGATTACTAGTCTCTTCGAAAAAATAATTATTATTAAGGCAATAAAGAAAATTATTGATATAATGTATTTAACTATTAATACTTTATATTAAAATTGTTGGAGGATTAAATTTATGAATCTAGATAAGGTAATTTCAGGGTTTTTTATCATACTTGCTATGACATTAAATTTTGGATTTTTCTATGGAGAAATTGACTCTTTAGAACATCATAGTAAATATGAATTATTTGCAGCTATTGTTGTAAACATAATTGCAACAACTTTAAAACTAGGTGATAGAACACAAGTTGGTTCTGTACTCTTAGCCACATCATTGGTTGCTGATATTCAACTAATTGCTGCTGCTATTATTTGGTCAGTTGCTGCTTATGCTTATACTATAGATGCTGAGGTTATTGGAATAATAATTTCTTTATCAGGTGGTGCGTTATTGGCAAATATAGTATCTGTGATTTTATATGTTGGGGATACTTTAAAGTCAAAAAGGTAAGGGATAAATAGCTTGAAAAATAGTTCTTTATTTATCATTCTTCAAAGGATGAGAAAACCTTTTATTGTTATTATAGTAACTCACTGTATTGCTATTGTAGGTTTGCTTATAATTGATGCAGTTGATGCAAATGGAGAAGAATATCATTTAACAATATTTGATGCTGTATATTTTGTTTCATATATGGCTACAACTATTGGTTTTGGTGAAACACCTTTTGAGTTTACTTATTCTCAAAGATTGTGGGTGTTGTTTTCTATCTATATGACAGTATTGGGTTGGTTTTATGGAATAGGTTCTTTAATTAGCCTATTTCAAGATAAGCTATTTTTACAAGAAATTCAAAAAACAAAATTCAAAAAACAAGTAAAAAATCTAAAAGAAAAATTTATAATTATCTTAGGGTACAATCAAATTACCAGCGAAATAATCAAAAAAGCTTTAGACAACGGTATTCGAGCTGTGGTAATTGAAACAGATAAAAGTAGAATAAATGATCTTATTTTAGAAAGCTACACACCAACAGTTCCTTCTATTTTAGTAGAAAGTTATAATAACAGAGTTTTAGAGTTTGCTGGTATAAAAAAAATAAACTGTAAAGCTATGGTATGTTTGTTTGAAGATGATGAATTAAACTTAAGAATTCCTCTTCTATCAAAACTACTAAACAAAAATGTAAAAGTTGTAGCAAAATCAACAACAGATACCCATACACAAAACCTAAAAGATTTAGATATAGAAATTATTGCTAATCCTTTTTCTATAATATCTTCTGAAGTAAATTTAGCTTTAACTGCACCAAATTTATTGAAAATAGAAAAGTGGTTATATGGCTTAGATAACTTACATGCAAAAGTGCCTGTATTTCCTAAAGGTAATTATATTATTTGTGGATATGGAAGAATGGGAAGAAGTATCTATAAAAAACTCAGAAACAATAATGTTAGTGCAACTTTAATAGAACTTGATACTCAAAAAGTTGAAATATTTTCTAAAGAAGAGATAAATAATATCATTTTTGGAAATGCTGATGATAAGCAGTTACTAACAGACAGTGGTGTAAATGATTCAGTTGCAATTATAGCTTGTACAAATAATGACACTATTAATTTATCTATTTTAGCAACAGCTAAAAAAATAAATCCTGAGATTATAACAATTGCAAGAGAAAATGATATAGATGATTTATCTATTTTTGAAAGTGCAAAAATAAATCATCTTTTCATGCCTTCAAAAATCCTTATTAATAAAACTACAAATGCATTATTAAATCCATTATCTGACAAGTTTATTCGAACAGTTATCAAAAAAGATGAAGAATTTGCTTCATTATTAGTTAAAGATTTAGTACATGTTATTGATGAAAATCCAATAACTTTTGAAATGAATATTAGTGAACAACAAACCCCAACTGTGTATAAATTTTTAAAAGATAAGGGTTGTATGTCTTTGGAGTTATTAACTGTATCCTTACATAATCAAAAACAAAAGAACAATGTGATACCATTATTACTTCAAAAAAGTGATGGTACAGTACTTATAAGACCATCTTTAAATGAGCAAATACACATAGATGATGAAATATTATTTGCATGCGATGAGTATGCTAGAAACGATATAGAGTACATCTGCAATAATGAGTATGAATTTTATTATGCCTTAACTGGAAAAGAAAAGGGCATTATTTTTAAAAGGAAATAGATGAAAATTTTAACTGGTCCTTGTGTTTTAGAGGATAGAGATACAGTATTTAGAATTGCTGAAAAGTTAAAACCACTTAGTGAAGACAAAAGAGTTGAATTTTATTTTAAAGCAAGTTTTGACAAAGCTAATAGAACTAGTTTAGACTCTTTTAGAGGACCTGGATTAGATGAAGGTCTTAAGTTATTTCAAGAAATAAAAGACCAATTTGGTTATAAAATTGTAACTGATATTCATGAATCATATCAAGCAGCACCTGCGGCTGAGGTAGTTGATATACTTCAAATTCCTGCGTTTTTATGTAGACAAACGGATTTATTAGTAGCTGCTGCTAAAACAAACTGTAAAGTAAACATCAAAAAAGGTCAGTTCTTAGCAGCTGGTTCTATGAAACACCCTGTTGAAAAAGTTATCAAAACAAGAGGTGGAGATGAAGTTAACTATGAAACTTCTGATGAGAAAGGTGTATGGCTTTGTGAAAGAGGAAATACATTTGGATATGGAGCATTAGTAGTGGATATGAAAAACCTTATTGCTATGAGAGAATATGCACCTGTTATTTTTGATGCAACTCATTCTGCACAAGTTCCAAGTACTGGTGGAACTACTGGTGGAAATAGTGCTATAGTTCCAAGTTTGGCTAAAGCTGCTGCTGCAATTGGTGTGGATGGTTTCTTCTTTGAAACTCATACAGATCCAAGTGTTGCTTTAAGTGATGGACCAAACATGGTACAAGTTGATGAACTATATAAAGTAATTGAAGATATTTTTGCTATTCAAGAAGTACTTGGATTTAATAAATAATAAAAACTATTTTAGGAGAATTTTAATGAAAATTATTGAAGGAAACATGAGATTAAATGGTGACGAAAAAGTTGCTATTATTAATGGAAGATTTAACCATATTATTACTGATAGATTAGTAGAAGGTGCTAAAGATACATTTATTAGACACGGTGGGAAAGAAGAGAACTTAGAGTTATTATTGGTGCCTGGTGCATTTGAAATTCCCTTTGCACTTGATAAAGCATTAGCTAGTGGTAAATATGACGCTGTTTGTTGTGTTGGTGCTGTAATTAGAGGGGCTACTCCTCATTTTGATTATATTAGTGCTGAAGCTACAAAAGGTATAGCTACTGTTGCTTTAAACTATGGAAAACCTGTATCAAATGGTGTTTTAACTACAGATACTATTGAACAAGCTATTGAAAGAGCTGGTTCTAAGGTTGGGAACAAAGGTTCTGAAGCTATGGCAACTATTATTGAAATGCTTAGCTTATATTCTGAGATGGGTAAATAGATGGCTACTAGAACACAGGCTAGAGAGTCTGTTATTGGTTTACTTTATGCTTACACTTTAGGAAATGAAGGTATTGTAAAGTTTGTTGATGAGATCTTAGAAGATAAAAAAATCAGAAACAAGCAAAAAGAGTTTGCTTTAGGACTATTTAACGGTGTTATTGAAAATCTTACTGCGATTGATGAGCATATTAAATCCCATCTTAAACAAGGTAGTATTGATGATATAGGTTCAGTTGAAAAATCTATTTTAAGACTTGCTATTTTTGAAATTATATATACAAGTTTAGATAAGCCAATTATTATTAACGAAGCAATTGAATTATCTAAAAGATTGGCTAGTGATGGTGCTCCTAAGTTTATGAATGGTTTATTAGATAACATTGAAGTTGAAAAAAGCGAGTAGAGAATGAAGCTTTGTGTATCACTTGATTTACCTTCTGCTAAAGAGAATCTTGAATTAGTTGAAAAAATAAAAGATTATGATGTTTGGTTAAAAGTAGGTTTTAGATCTTATATTAGAGATGGAAAAAAGTTTTTAGAAGATTTAAAAGCTATTAATCCTAATTTTAAAATTTTTTTAGATCTTAAACTTTACGATATTCCTAATACAATGGCTGATGCAGCTCAAGAGATTGCACAGTTTGGTTTAGTTGATATGTTTAATGTTCATGCAAGTGCTGGTAAAAAAGCTATGAGTACAGTTATGGATAGAATTAAAAACATTCCAAATAAACCTTTAGTTTTAGCTGTTACTGCTTTAACTTCATTTGACAATGAATCTTTTAAAGATATCTATAATGAAGATATTAACACAAAAGCTACTAAGTTTGCCGTTGATACTTTTGAATCTGGTATTGATGGTGTTGTTTGTTCTGCTTTTGAGAGTTTAGATATCAAAAACAACACATCTGAAAACTTTGTAACACTTTGTCCTGGTATCAGACCTTTTGGTGAAGATGCTGGAGATCAACAAAGAGTAGCAGATATTCCTTTTTCTAAAGAGAAAAAAGTCGATTTTATAGTAGTTGGAAGACCAATTTATAAGGCTGCAGATCCTGAGTTAGTAGTAAAAAAAATATTAGAAAATTTATAACAAAAGCACTTATAAATTAAGTGCTTTTTAAGTGCTACATCTATATAATTCACTTCCTAATTTATTAGGATAACAAACTACGGACAGTTGGGTGAGCTGGCTTAAACCACTTCCCTGCTAAGGAAGCGTACTGGCAACGGTACCGAGGGTTCGAATCCCTCACTGTCCGCCACTGTTAAAAAAAGAGGGTTCTTAGCTCAGTTGGTTAGAGCACTCGGCTCATAACCGAGTGGTCCGGAGTTCGAATCTCCGAGAACCCACCACTTTAAAGCTCGATATAATGGCTCTTACAGAGTTTTTATTTCGGGCTTTTTTACTTTAAGGTATAAGTGGTAGTTCACTTTATTTTAAACAATTCACAACATACCAATTAATCACAGAACCAAACAAAGTTTCAATAGCTCTTTTTAAAGCCCTAGTCTCAGCTCTTGCATTCATAAAATGTAATCCACCATTACCCTTTAACTCTTTATATTCACATATACCCATTGAATCAGATTTTCTTACTATAGAACCTGTAGATATTGATAGTACACCTAAAATCTCTGAATAGGTATCTGTTAATCTTTTTTCTTTTATTTCCCACGTGTAACTAATTGGTAAGGATGATAGAATTTTTATTAACCCATCTCTTTTAGCCTCCCAAACTCCATTTATTTTTACAAAGTCATTCTTAGATAATAATTTCAATGCCTTAATCTTTGTTTATTTTATTAATGACTTAAATCACAATCTGCCATTTTACCACCTTTTTTTAACGCAAGTATATAAAATATGGCGGGAATAATAATTAGTGTTAAAAATGCTGATGATACCATTCCTCCAATCATTGGGGCTGCAATTTTTTGCATAACTTCACTACCAACACCATTTATATACATAATAGGAATTAATCCTCCTAAAATAGCAAATAGTGTCATTAGTTTTGGTCTTAGTCTTAAAACTGCACCTTTATATATTGCATGAAAAATATGTGTTTTATCAGGAATAATACATTTTTCTCTTAACTCTAGCATTGCTTCATGTAAATAAACAAGCATTACAATTGAGGTCTCTGCCGCAACTCCTAAGAGTGCTAAGAAACCTACAATTACAGCAATTGAAATATTAAAGTTTAGATAGTCTAAATAGAATATCCCACCTGTTAATGCAAATGGCAAAGTAAAGAAAATTATAAATGTATATGTTAAATTTTTTAGTGCAAAATAGATTAAAATAAATATAATCACAAATGTTAAAGGAATAATATACATTAATCTTTGCATTGCTGATTCTAAATATTCACTTTGTCCTGCCCATTCGAAATAAAATCCAGTAGGAAGTTTTATATCTTCTAGTAAAGCTTTTGCTTCATCTTTATACTGTTTAGCTGAAATACCATTTTTAGGTGTAATGTAAATAAAGTTTACATTTAAAGCCTTCTCTGATTTAATAATAGAAGGACCTTCTTCATAATATAAATTTGCAAACATCTCTAAAGGTTGAAACCCTAATTTTGTTTTTATTTGAAGATTTCTTAAACTTGTAATATCTTCTCTTTGTGTCGTTTCAAATCTTAAACTCATAGGATATCTCTCTAAACCATCAAGGAAGGTAGATACTTTAGCCCCTGCAACTCCAAGAGAAACTGTAGATAAAATATCATTTTTTGTAATACCATATCTTGATACCATTTCTTCATCTACATCAATATTTAGATAATATCCTGAATTTATTTTATCTGTTGAAACAGATAAAGTCTTATCAAAAGCTTTTAATTTTTGCTCAATTAATCCTGCTGTTTCTTCTAATTTCTGGTGATTATTCCCATAAAGTTTAATTCCAAGAGGAGTTCTAATACCTGTTAGAAGCATATCAATTCTTCCTCTAATTGGATATGTCCAAGAATTTATTAGTCCTGCAACTTGAAGTTTTTGATCCATTTCTGCCATAAGTTTTTTATATGTCATACCTTCACGCCACTCACTCTCTGGCTTAAATGTAATTATAGTCTCAATCATCGCAAGTGGTGCAGGATCTGTAGCTGTATCAGCTCGTCCAGCTTTACCGAATACTGTTTCAACTTCGGGAAAAGATTTAAGAATTTTATCTGTTTTAAACGTAAGTTCTTTAGCTAAATCAACTCCAATACCATAGGGAGTTACAGGCATATACATAAAAGTTTGTTCATTCATCATAGGCATAAATTCCCAATTTTGCTTTTTATATACAGGATAAGCAGCTATTATTACTCCAATAAAAATTAAAACGATTATATATCTTATTTTTAATGACAATTTTAATAATGGCGAATAAAGTATAATAAAAAACTTATTTAACCAGTTTTTATTTTCACTTAAAATTTTACCTCTGATAAAAAATACCATTAAAATTGGAACAACTGTAATAGATAATATTGCACCTGCAATCATTGCAAATGTTTTAGTAAAAGCTAAAGGACTAAATAGTCTTCCTTCTTGTCCTGTTAATGCGAATATAGGTAGGAAAGATACAACAACTAAAATTAGTGCAAAGAAAATAGGTCGTCCCACTTGTTTTGCTGATTTTATTATGATTTTTACTCTTTCCTCGTTTGAAATATTTTCTTTTCCTTGCAAATACTTATGAGCATTTTCAACCATTACAATAGTTGCATCTACCATTGCTCCAATTGCAATGGCAATACCACCTAAACTCATAATATTTGAGCCCATGCCAAAAGATTTCATTAGTAAAAATGTAATTAATACAGTAATAGGCAAAGTTATAATAATAATCAATGCAGATCTAAAGTGAAATAAGAACAATCCAGAGATAATCATAACTATAATTGACTCTTCAATTAAAGTGTTTTTTAATGTATCAATAGCCTTATCAATAAGTGAACTTCTGTCATAAGTTTCTACTACTTCAACACCTTCAACTTTTAATGTTTTAATTTTTTCTTTTACTGCTTTGATTACAGCATAAGGATTTTCTCCGTATCTTACAACTACAATACCACCAACTGTATCACCCTGTCCATTTAAATCAGCCATACCTCTTCTATTTGATGATGTGATGTTTACCTGTGCTATATCTTTAATCTTAAGTGGTATTGAATTTACAGCCTTTATAGTAATATTTTCAATATCTACAACACTTTGCAAATAACCTTTAGCTTGAATCATATGTTCAAAACCATTCTCTAAAATGATTCTTCCACCTTTTTCATCATTATTTTTAGATAAAGCATTTTTAATATCTTTTATACTCAAATTATACTGTACTAACTTATCTTGATTTAAAGTGATTTCGTAGTTTTTAATATATCCACCAATTGATGCAATTTCACTTACTCCATCAACTCCTAAAAGAGCATATTTATAATAATAGTCTTGTAAAGTTCTTAGTTCATCAAGTGACTTTGTATCTGATTTTAAAGCATATTCATAAGCCCAACCTACACCAGTTGCATCTGGTCCAATAGCTACATTTACACCTTGTGGAAATGTTCCTTGAAGTTGAGATAATTGTTCTAAAATCCTATTTCTTGAATCATAAAGGTCAGTTCCATCTTTAAATATAATATAAATAAGACCATTCTGAAAAGAACTCATAGCTCTTACTGTGTCAATATTTGGCAGAGACATTAAATTTGAGATTAACGGATATGATACCTGCTCTTCAATTGTCTTAGGACTTTGACCTGCCCACTTCACCTGCACGATTACTTGTGGGGGAGATAAATCAGGTAAAGCATCTAATGCAGTATTCTTTACTGCCCAGATAGATGCAAAACTTAATACGATAACTGTAAATAGTATTAAAAACTTATTTCTAACACTATATGAGATTATACTTTCAACCATAATTTATTCCTACCAATCATCATCTGTATCTGATTCATATAATGCATTTGTTACTGCATCTGAATCTAATAAGAATAGTGCATTATTTATAACTTGATCTCCAGCTTCTAATCCATCTAGAATTTCAAATTTTGATGACGAAATTCTTTTTGCTTCAACTTTCACAGGTTCAAACTCACTCTTTGAAATGGGTTTGAATACATAGTGAGCATTTCCTTTTGTTAATACAGCTGTTTTAGGAAGTGTTAACATACTTTTTACAGTTGATTTTAGTTTAACACTTGCAAACATATTTGGATATATTTTTAAATCTTTATTTTCTATGATAAATCTAACATCTACAGTTTTAGTTTTATCATTAAAGGTAGGATAAATAAAGTCAACTTTTGACTTAATGGCTTGTGTTTGACCATCTAAATAAATTAATGCTTTCATATCTTTTTTTATAAATGTTAAATCTTTTTGATAAACTTGTGCAATAAACCAAAGCTTATTTATATCTGCAATCTGAAAAAGGAGATTTCCTTTCTTTACAGAACTTGATTCATTAATATTCTTTTTTAAAATAATTCCATTACTTGGAGAATATATTTTTATTCCAGATAATGTACTTTTTGATTTTTTAATTCTTTCTATTTGTTTTTTATCAATATTTAATCTTCTTAATTTTTCAATAGAACTTTTATATAGATTTCTATTAACACTTTTTGATACCTGAATTTCTTTTTGAATACTTAATATTTCATCTGAATAAATAGAGAATAGCGTTTGACCTTTATTAACAAACATATATGTATTAGTAGCATCTAATTTTGTTACATAACCATTAAATCTAGTAACTATGTCTACAACAGAAGATTCATCTATTTTTGTTTTTCCATAAAATCTTTTAGTAGTACCTATTTTTTCTTCTTTTACATTTACTAACTTTTTATTAAATAATTGTTCTACTTCTATTATTTTAGCATTAGCATTAGTCAATACTAACAATGATAAAAAAGAAGCACCTATTAATTTATTTAACTTCATTACCTAACCTTTGTCATATAATATTTAGTTTTTGAATAATTTGAGTAATATTTTTTTAATTGATTTATAGAATTAATTTCAAATGATATTAATTCATTTAAATTTTGAATAGCTGCCTGAGGTTTTAATCCTGTTAGACTATTATAATTTTCTATATTTTTTTGCATTTTTCTTTTTAAGGGAAGTATAGTTTTTTGAATCAATATATAATTGCTATAAGCATTATTGATGTTATTTTGTAAAACTAATACTTTTGTTTTAAAATCGTTTTCTAAGTCTTCAAGCTTTGTACTAATTTCATTTGCTTTTAATTTTGCTTTTAATGCTTTTACTTTTTCAGTTTTATATATGCTAAGTGGAATATTTACAGAAATGTTTGCATAATCTTTATATTTTGAATCTCTATTGAAATATGCAATATTAACTTTTATATCTGACTTCTCATTTTCTTTTTCAAGTCTAGCAATGTTTAAAAATTTTGAACTTTGTATTTTTTGCATTTTAATTTTTGGATGAATTTTTATATCCATATTTAAAACTAGTTCCTTTATATCTATAGGTGCTTTTATTAAATTAATTTTAGAATAAGTGATTTGTTCTAAATTTAAATATAGATTTTTAATCATATTTTTTAAATTTTGTTTTTTTATCTGTATTTTAGAATATGCAATTTTTGCACTTAATATTTCATTCTGATTTGATTTTCCATAGCCATATAAAGATGCAGATAACTTTTCTATTTTTTTAAT
>JBDNBT010000150.1:0-6482 GCA_039767755.1 Sulfurovum sp. | reverse complement strand
GGATTAACAGCTGCAAATTTAGCATCAATTAATGGTAGCGTTTTATTTACAATATATGGTGTAGAATAAATTTGATTAGATGTTAAGTCATATAGATGTTTAATATCTTCCTTACCCATAATATTTGATTGATATAGGTTAGTTAAATAGTTTTTTAAAGGCTCTTCAACTACATGAAGCTTATTGTTTATTATATTATCAACTACTACTAGATTTTCTATTTTTGCATTTAATGTGTCAGCATCTTGTTTTGTACCTGCAAATACAACATTTGAATAGTTTAAGTTTTCAATAAAGTTATATAATCTATCATCAAATACATTATTAATACTATCTATTCCACCAACTAAAATAACAACATCAATTTGCTCACTTGGAATTGAAGCTTCTTCAATATCTTGATATAAAATAGTATTAATAATATTAATACCTGAGTTATAAGCAATATTTGTTGCAAACTTTAAAGAAAAGTTATTTGTAATACCAATAATAAGTGTAGTTAATCCACCATTTGCAGATGAACAAATATATACATTTTCTTTGTCAAAACTAGTAATAGTATCACCACATTTACTAGTTAAATCATCATAAATATCTTTATTAAAGTCTCTAAAGTGTTGTTCAACAGTTCCATTAGCACATACTTTAAAGTATGTACTTCCCACGTCTACTAATAATTTGTTTTCTACCATTGCATAATTCCTATATCGTGGATAATATCATTTACAATTGATGATGCATCTTTGTTTAAATCACATTGTGATTTTTCATATTCAAAACATCTATCAGAAATTGGTAAGTTACCTTTTTTGATAATTCTAATATTTTTGTTTTTATCTCTAACTGTTACAACTTCATTATGATTAATTATGTGTGGTGAATATGGACAATCAATTACACCTGATTTAATAGAGTTAAATACTTTTCTCCATAATGTGTCTGCTTTATCATTAAACACAGCATCCATAATACTCATAACTTCTTCAGTTAAAATCTCTTCTTCTTGCTCATCTGTAATATCAGGTACACCATTTAACATTCTTAATGTGTATTGAGTGTTTGCTACAGTTTTTGCGTTTGATTCTCTTGTTGGAATACCAAAGGCTTCATCTCTTGTTTTTGTAATGATTTTATCTGCTTTAACCATCATAGCTATTACAGTTGATGTGTTAATTAATGACTCTGAGAAGTCTTTATTTGCAGGGAATGCTCCCATCCATTGATGATAAACTAAATGAATATCAGCATCACCACAATTGATTTCTTCAGCATAATGTTTAGCCATTTTTCTTAAAACTTTTGCAGTTACAATGTCTTGAATCATAGAACCTGTCTGAGAGAATGAAACTGAGAATGATTTTACACCTTCCTCAAGTGATAAAAGCATTTCACATAATTGAATAACAATAGTCACACATGGGGGTACAAGTGTAGCTGTTAATGGACCAAATGATTCTCTGTTTATAGGTTCATTTAGTTTTGAATAATTTGCACAAACTCTTTCCACATATTTCCAATATAAAAAGGCTTTATCTAATGGGAAGTTTTTAGAGTAGGGTAAAAGGTAAGTAATTGGACCACCTTCTATTTCAAAAATACCAGAAGCAATAGCTGTTTCAACTAAAAGTCTAGCATCTGGCGTACCATGTCTTAACGAGATTGGCTTATTAAAGTGAGTCATCATTTTTCTTGTTGTTCTGTATCCATGGTTTACTAAAGGATAACCATTTAACATATCAACTTCATTTTCTTCACTAAGTTTAAGCATTTTTGCAGCACTTGCGTAGTCATTTAACCTTGTATTTGAATCAACAGTACATGGTAAAATATCCACATCAGCCCCATCAAAAAATTCATATAAAGAGAACATCTTTTTATATGTAGGGAATCCACCTCTTGGTTGAACTAACATTTTGTTTTTTGTTTTGAAGTGATGTGATATAAATAGATCTTTCGATGCACCCTTTACAAACTCTTCAATTTCAGCAAAATCAAAATTATCTGCATATTTGTTTTGAACAATTATGTTTCTTTCTTCTTGAAGTAAACTCATTTTTTATTCTCCTCCAAGTATTTTTCAAGTCCATCTAAACCTGTATTTAAATCTGTTTGGTGATATACTAAATCAAATCCATAATCTTTAAATTTTGGAACTAAAACATCAGCATCACCTTCACCAACAGCAAGGTTTCCACCAATCATAAATACAACATCTTTTAAGTTTTTATATTTTGATTTTAAGATTTTTAATTCTCTACACCAACCTTCAGCTTCACCATTTAATGATGAAATTAAAAGCACATCTGCGTTTGTTTCTATAACAGCATCGATGAATTCTTCAAGATAAGTATTAACACCTAAGTTAAATACTTCAAATCCTCTAGCTTGTAATGATATATCAATAAGTCTATTGGCAACAACGTGAATATCGTTTCCAACTACCCCTGTAACTACTTTCATATTCTTTTACCTAAAATTTGAATTTTTATTCATTCTCTTTAAAATTCGTGGATTATATCTAAATAATTGTTTGTTTTATATTAGTTAAATGACTTGTGATAGATATTCCATTGTAACCTTCAATTAGTGTAATTAGGCTAGAATAGTTAGCAAATTAGAAATAAGATTTGTTTAAAAGTAAAATGTAATAATGAATATATGAAAATAAAATAATTTACAGGAGAAGAAATGGGATTTTTTACAGCTGATTTATGCGATGAATATCCAGAACTTACAGATGTTTTAGGACCAAAATTCAAATCATATGGTGGAAATAAAAAGTTTTCAGGTGAAGTAGTTACTATTAAATTAGATAGAAATAATAAAGTTTTAGCTGAGTATCTAAAAAACAATAATGGTTCAAACAAAATAGTTGTTGTTGATGTTGAAGAAAAGTATTTCGCAGTTGTAGGTGATAACCTTATGAAATTTGCAAGTGATAATAAGTTTGAAGGTATTATTGTAAATGGTTATGTAAGAGATACGGTTACAACTAAAGAGTTTGATGTTGGTTTATATGCTAAGGGAACTTGTCCTAGAAAATATATACCTGTTCAAGAAGCTCAAACAGGAGTTGATTTGTTAATTGATGATGTAAGTATTCTAAATGGTGACTATATATATGTAGATCCAGATGGAATAGTTGTTACAAAAGAAAAAATTGTATAGGTTTTTTTGTTTAGATTTGTTTTTTCTAAAGATTTGAAATTTAGTAATTAATAATATGGGTTTTAAAAGGACACAAAATTCACAAGTAATTTGGTTAATGTAATTATAGAAAGTACTTTAAATAGGTACTTATGAATTTAAACCGATGTATAACGTGTACAAACTGTGCCTAAAAAACAATAAAATAACAAGTTTAAAATTTAGAGAATAAAATAAATGATGAAGGAATTTTATGGATTTAAAAAAGTTTAGTGTGAACTTAAGTGAAGTGTCAATCGAAGAAAAAAGAAAAGAAATTAAAGAATATTTTTTACAAACATATCAATTAGATGAGAAGTTATTTGATTTATTAAAAGATAAGAAGAATATTTATGAGCAACCTAATACTTTAAGACATCCGTTGATCTTTTATTATGGTCATACGGCTACATTTTTTGTAAACAAACTACTATTAGCTAATATTTTGGATAAAAGAGTTAATAAAGAGTTAGAATCAGCTTTTGCAATTGGTGTAGATGAAATGTCATGGGATGACTTAAATGGTAAGCATTATGCATGGCCTAAGTATGAAGAAGTTAAAGCATATAGAGATACAGTAAAAGATATTGTATGTGATTTAATTGATAATATTGAATTTACTCTTCCTGTAAATTGGGAAAGTCCTATGTGGATTATTATGATGGGAATTGAACATGAGAATATTCATATTGAAACTAGTACAGTATTGTTAAGAGAATTAGGAATAGAATACTTAAGTACAAATGAACTATTTCCTTATGTTGATACAGCTAGAAATGATTTCCCAGAGAATGAGCTTTTAAAAGTTAATGGTGGAGAAATTGTTTTAGAAAAAGACAGAAACTCACCTGAATATTACGGATGGGATAATGAATTTTCATTCCACAAAGCTCATTTAGATGAATTTGAAGCTTCAAAATTTTTAGTTAGTAATGGAGAATTTTTAGATTTTGTAAACGATGGTGGTTATGAAAACACAAGTTACTTTAGTGAAGAAGGTAAAGATTGGTTATCATTTACAAAAACAAAACATCCAATTTTCTGGGTAAAAAAAGATAATAAATATCTATTAAGAGAAATTAGTAGGGAAGTTGAATTACCATTAAACTATCCAGTTGATGTTAACTATTATGAAGCGGAAGCTTTTTGTAAATATAAATCAGAAAAATTAGGTTATGAGGTTAGGTTACCTAGTGAAGATGAATACTATAGACTTTACGATGCTACTGATGCATCTAGAAAAGATGGTAATATAGGTTTAAAACAATTTAACCAATGTAGTGTTGATAAGTATGAATTTGATGGATTCTATGATGTAAAAGGTAATGTTTGGCAATGGACATTAACTCCTACATATCCATTTGATAACTTTGAAACACATCCAATTTATGATGACTTTACTACTCCAACATTTGATGATAAGCATATGTTGTTTAAGGGTGGGTCATTTGTATCTTTAGGTAATGAAACTTTGAGAGAAGCTAGATATGCCTTTAGAAAACATTTCTTCCAACATGCAGGATTTAGATACGTGAAATCAGATAATGAATATAAGACAAAATTAAATGACAATGTTTATGAGACAGATGAATTAATCTCTCAATATTGTGAGTTCCATTATGGTAAAGAAAACTTTGGGGTTAAAAACTTTTGTGTTAACTCTGTTGAGTTATTAGCGCCTTATTTAAAAGACGTAAACACTTCAAGAGCACTTGATTTAGGTTGTTCAGTTGGTAGAAGTACCTTTGAACTAGCAAAAACATTTGATAATGTTTTAGGTATTGATTTTAGTGCTAACTTTATTAATGTTGGCGTTAAATTAAAAAAATATGATTCTTTAACTTACAAAGAAAAGGTTGAAGGTGAAATATTTAATGACAACAAAGTCTCATTAAGAGATTTTGATTGTGAAGAGATTCAAGATAAAGTTACATTTATGCAAGGTGATGCTTGTAATTTAAAAGATATATATACTGGATATGATTTAATTTTCTGTTCTAACTTAATTGACAGATTATACTCACCACAAAAATTCTTAGAAGATATTCCTAACAGAATAAATGACAATGGTTTATTAGTGTTATTAAGCCCATATACATGGCTTGAGGAATACACGCCAAAACAAAACTGGCTTGGTGGATATATCAAAGATAATAAAGAAGTTAAAACTTTTGATGCATTAAAAGAAAAATTAACTGATTTTGAACTATTAGGTGAGCATGATGTACCATTTGTAATTAAAGAAACAGCTAGAAAGCATCAGCATACAGTTTCTCATATGACTATTTGGAAGAAAAAAGCTTAACCACAATCTAAATATAAAATTTCTAAAAAGTATATTAATATAATTTAAAATATTATGTTAATATACTTTATGAGAATTATTACACCATTACATTTATTATTTGCCTCTATTTTTTTATTAATATTAACTTTAAATATACTACTAAATTTTCAAAAATTTTATGACTTCAAAAAAGATAAGATTATTCAAATAAAAAGTGAAGTATTAAATATTTATCCAAAAAATAACTATGATGTAATAAAATTAAAAACTTCAAATTTTGTGTATTTTACTTCAACAACAAAAAATCATAAATTCGAAAAATTAGATATTATTATGGCAACAATATATACTCAAAAAATAAGTTTTTATGATTATATGAAAGGTTTCTATACAAATAATATTTTCTTAGAGAATATTACTTATGAAAAAAGTTTTAAACAAAACATGTATGGAGCAATTAAGTTACAACATAATAACTATCTGATAAAAGAACTATTTTCAGCTTTATTTCTAGCTGTTCCAATATCAAGTGATCTTAGAGATATTACAAATACATACGGCATATCTCATTTATTAGCACTTTCAGGTTTTCATCTGGGTCTTATTAGTTTTGTTTCTTTTTGGCTTGTATACTTCATTTATAAGCCTTTCCACCAGAAGTTTGTACCTTACAGAAATAAAAAGTTTGATACATTATTAATATCGGGACTTTTAATACTTGCATATTTAATTTTTACAGATATTGTTCCATCATTATTGAGGGCATTTGTTATGTATTGTATGGGAATATATTTACTAAGAAACGATATTAAGATTTTTTCTTTTTTAAATCTATTTATTGTTGTTTTATTAATACTTGCTTTTTTCCCAAAGTATCTATTGAGTATATCTTTGTGGTTTTCCATCGCAGGAGTATTTTATATACTGTTATATGTCAAGTATTATTCTAAATTAAATATTTATATTTCTTTTATATTATTTAATTTCTGGATTTTTTTTGCTTTAAATC